>DATLZR010000177.1 GCA_035573895.1 Blastocatellia bacterium
CGATCTTCGCCCGCCGTTCGGCATCGAGCCGCTCGAACTCGTCGAGGGCGCCGCGAATCCCGCGTTGCGCCAGCTTCTCCTTCACGCGTTCGAGATTTTCTCTGACAAAGCGGATATCGAGCATTGCATCTCCATGTGCCGCATGGTACAAATTAGCACAGGATTCTTCCGGGGAGCAAATAGCAGCGGGGTTGACCTATGATTGAACGGCTAACACGAGAAGCACGGCGCATTATTATTCTCGCTCGGGATGAGGCGTTGCGATGTGGACGCTCGATCATCGAGCCCGATGATCTCCTTCTAGGACTGGCGCAGAGTGACCCGGAGATGATTCAGAGAATCCCGGGATTAAGCGAAGCTGTCACCGGGCGCGTGACATCTCCCCCGGAGCCGCCGGAGTCTCAGGGGGTTGAGGTTCCCTTGAGCCGTTCGGCGCATCGCGCCCTCGTCTTCGCCGCCGAGGAAGCCGAACGGCAGGGTCTGCGCATGATCAGCACCGGTCACCTGTTATTCGGGCTTCTCCGAATCCCTGAGTCCACCGCCGGAAAGACCGTCAGGGAGAAACAGTTGACCCTGGGGATGATCCGACGGATCCTCTTCGGATACGCCTACGGACGGCGCATCCGCAAGGCTGTTTTCCCCGCTGCCGGATTGGGAACACGATTTCTGCCGGCGACCAAAGCTCAACCCAAAGAGATGCTGCCGCTCGTTGATAAGCCGCTCATTCAGTACGCCGTCGAGGAAGCCATCGCCAGCGGCATCGAACAAATCATCATCGTTACCGGCCGAGGCAAAAATGCCATCGAGGATCACTTCGACATCGCCTTCGAGCTGGAACAGGCGCTGGAAGAGAAAGGTCGTCACGATCAACTGGAGGAAATTCGCCGGATCGCGGCGTTGACGCGCTTCGCCTACGTCCGCCAGAAGAAGGCGCTCGGTCTGGGTCATGCGGTGCTGGTTGCCCGCGATCTCGTCGGCGATGAGCCGTTCGCCGTACTGCTCGGAGACGACGTGATTGATTCGGAGGTCCCCTGCCTCAAACAACTTCTCAACGTGTTCGAGCGTTACGAGGCTCCCGTCGTCGCCATCACGCCCGTGGAGGGACCGGCGATTTCCCGGTTCGGCGCGATTCGGGCCGAAGAGGTCGAACCCAATATCTTCTACATCTACGACATGGTCGAGAAGCCCCGCTACGAAGACGCTCCGTCAAATCTGGCCATCATTGGCCGCTATATCCTGACGCCCGACATCTTCGAGGAGCTGGAAAAGACGCCCATCGGTGCCGGAGGTGAAATTCAGCTCACTGATGCCATGCGATCTTTGCTTCAGAAGCGGCCTTTCTATGGGTATCGTTTCGAGGGGAAGCGCTATGACGCCGGAGATAAGTTAGGGTTCCTCATCGCCACGGTCGAGCTCGCCCTCAAGCGCGACGATATTGGGCCGGCTTTTCGTCAGTACCTGAAGGAATTGAAACTCGCGGGGATGGAAACCTGGTCCGGGCGCGAGTAATCTGCGCCGTGTCGGCGCTCCTTCGATTAGACTCCGCGATGATACGGTTGCCACAACGGTCGTTACCACCCTGGGCGGAAATGCTGGAGCGGGCTCACCGCGAGTTTGAGTCGCTCGGTTCACTCTCTTCGGAGGTCGTCGGTGAGCTGGCGGGGTGGCTGCTGGTGGAGCAGGTCGTAAGCGATCTGTTCTTGGACGGGATTTGTGTCGAGCGGGAAAAGGTGGTGGCCGCCGTATTGGAGAAAGCGGAAATTTCTTCCGAGCATGTGATTGTCGCCCGGCGGTTTGCGCGGGCTGTGGAGGAGTTGAGTCGCCGCCTCTCCTCTGACGGGAATCCCGCGACTGTGGAGCTGACGACCGACCTCCTGCTGACACTCCACCGATTCGCTGTGGGCGAAGCGGAACCTTCTGCCGGACAATTTCGTCAGACCGAGGTAAACCCGCTTTATCCCGGTCATGTGCCGTGTCTGCCCGACGAGTTGCCCCGTCTGGTGGAACTGGCCCTCGAATGGTTCGCTGCGGAGAGCGTCAGGGAGCTGCATCCGGTCGAACAAGCAGCGCTCGTCCATACACGGCTGGCAGACCTTCAACCGTTTGCTAAGGGCACGAGTCGCGTGATTCGCCTGGCCGCGAGTCTCTATACCCTGCGCGTGGGTTTGCCACCGATCATCATCCCTCGTGACCTCGTGCAAGACTACTATCAGGCGACGCTTTCAGCTCTTCAGATGGCCACCGATCCACTGGTTGAACTGTTCGCTCGTGCACTCACGGTGACACTTCGGCAGATGACGGAGATCGTCCGATCCCGTCAAGCGTGAGGATCCCTCTGGCTACCCTGGCTCACGCCCCACAGCAGGGTTACGAAAGAGTTTCTTCCTTTGCCAGGGCGGTGAGGTCTTCGGCTGTGGTATACTGTCGGACCGACACGGCATCGGGTGAGGCCACCCGCTCACAGGACGGTGGCAGGACCATCTTCACCGGCGGAAATCACCATGGCCGATTACGCGGGAAAGATCGTGGAATTCGTGGCTGAGGATGAGGCCCAGGTCGGATTCGTCCTCAAGCAGACGAGTGATCGGTTGGTCGTCCGAGACGAACGTGGACGCGAAGCAACGGTTTCACCCGCGAAGGTTGTTCTCGTGGTCAGCCCTCCACCCTCTGTGCCGAGAGGGCCGGGAGAGTTGATCCGGCAGTGGAACGCGCAGGTTCAGTCCATTTGCTCGACCATTGATCTCCCCCTGCTGTGGGAGACGGTGGCGGGGGAGAGTCGGGAATATGATTTGAGCGAACTGGCCACGATTTATTTCGCCCGGGCCACGCCAGAGGAACATGCCGCTCTCTTTCGCGTCCTCATGGGGGATGAATTCTTTTTCAAGCGCGTGGGCATTCGCTTCAAACCCCGGACGCCCGCTCAGGTGGAGGAACTTCAAAGGAGGCTTGATGAGCAGCGGCGGCGCGAAGCATTGCGGCAACAGTCACTGGAATGGTTGAGGAGTGTCCTGGCGGCGGACGAGCCGTGTGAAATCCCGCCGGAGTTCACCGAGCTTGTGGATCGAATCGAGGCCTTCCTCCTCAAGAAGCAGGGAGGTGACGTCGTCGGTCTGCTCTCGAAGGTTCACGAGGAGATGACGGCCAGGGAAGTGGCCTTCGATGTGCTGGTGAAGGTAGGGCGGCTGGAGGCGTCGGTTGATCCGCTTCTGGTCATCGGAGGAATCCGACAGGAGTTCTCCGCCGAGGCCCTGCAGGCCGTTAACGCTCTCACCCCTTTTCACGGCGACGACACACGAACGGATTTCACCCGTCTGGAGGCGTTCGCCATTGATGACGAGGAGACTCAGGAGGTGGATGACGCCTTCACTGTCGAATTCCTGGACGAGACCGTTCGCCTTGGCATCCACATCGCCGATGTCGGCTACTTCGTGGCCAAGGGTGATCCTCTCGATGCCGAAGCGTATCAACGGGCCATCACCGTATATCTGCCGACGGGCCGCATTCCGATGTTGCCCGAGCGACTGGCCTTTGATCTGGCGAGCCTCCAACAGGGGGCCGTCCGTCCCGTGATGAGTTTCCTTCTGGAATGCGACAGAAGCGGAGAGATCCGCCGGACGAGCATCGAGCCGGGGGTCATCCGGATAGCGCGCCGGTTGACCTACGAGGAGGCGGATCAGTTGCTGGCATCGTCTTCCGATGCGGCGCTCGTCTGGCTCTCTCAGTTGGCCAGCCGTCACCTGGAGTGGAGGCTTGAACGTGGAGGGTTACTCATCCGCCGTCCGGAGATGAAAGTCCGCGTGAAGGACGGCCAGATTAGCCTCAAGCAGCTCGATCCCTGGTCTCCCAGCCGGATGATCGTTAGCGAGCTGATGATCCTGGCCAACTGGCTGGCGGCCGAACAGGCGGCCATCGGCGACCTCCCCATCATTTTTCGCGCCCAGGATCCTCCCGCCGAGCCGATTGATCCGGCTCTGATGGAAGCCGTTCGGGAGAGATACGACCCGGTGGCGCTTGAGAAAGTCGTGAAGCTCATCCGAAGATCGAAATTGTCTTTATTCCCTCAGAGCCATACCGGGCTGGGCTTGAGCGCTTATACGCAACTGACCTCTCCGATTCGCCGGTTTGCCGATCTGGTGATGCAGCGCCAGCTCATGGCGGCCATCCGGAAGGAGCAGCTTCCTTACGAACGCGATGAGCTATTGGAAGTTCTGGCCACCGTAGAGTCGGCTGAACGGGAGATCCGGGCACTCGAGGCCAAGGCAACGCGCTACTGGATCCTCGAATTCCTGCGGGGACAACCGCAGGGACAGGCCTATCGGGGAATTGTCGTTCGGCGAATGCCGGGTTTTTATCTCGTCGAACTCTCCGACTACCTCGTTCGAGGGATCCTCCGGACGAAAGATTCGCTCGATGTGGGTGACCATCTGATGGTCACCATCGCTGAGACGAATCCCAAAACGGGGACCCTTCGGTTGCAGCAATGCGAGTGAAACGAAAAGAGAGAAACTTGTTATCCGCGAAGATCAAAAGTGTGAAACGCCCCTTCCCCGTCCGCACATGGCGCATCGGTGGGGTGGGCTCGCGCCACAATGGAAGGGATCCACGGATGAGTGATCCCTGGGAGCCATTCATCAGAGGGCAGAGATTTTTCGTGTCATTTCGCGTAATTCGCGGTCTATTTTTCAAGGGAGGGTATCATGATCACGGTACCGAAACTGACGCTTGCTGATGCCAAGATCATTCTCGAAGCCGCTGAAGAGAAAGCGCGGGAAATCGGCGTTCCCATGGACATCGCCGTCGTTGATGATGGAGGGAATCTTCTGGCTTTTCATCGTATGGATGGAGCCAGGATCACCAGCATTGACATCGCCATCAACAAAGCCTTTACGGCAGCAGGAGCGCGCCGGGCAACTCACGAATATGCTGCTGTGGCCCAGCCGGGCCAACCCGCTTTTGGTATTCATGTCAGCAATCATGGCCGGTTTATGATTTTCGGCGGAGGTCTCCCGATCTTTGTGGACGGTCAGATTGTCGGCGGCGTCGGCTGTAGCTCGGGCACGGTGGAGGAAGATATGGCCGTTGCCCAGGCGGGAATTGACGCCCTGCTGAAGGCACTGGGGAAGAGCTGATTGCCTTCCGGGAATCGCCGCCGACGCAGACGGATCACCCCGGATGGGACGATTGATCGTGTCCGTCCGCGGTGATCCGATGTGATCGAGCGCGGGCGTTCCAGTCCGTGATCGCGCGAGCGGTCTTGTAGTGGTGCCGTGATTGGGACGCGCGCGTCCGAAAGGTGAACTTGCATTCCCCTTGGGGCGAGAATTATCATACGCTCCCTTTCTCAACGTGCAATAGGTGGAGGCTGATGCAACTGAAGGACCGAGGAGTACTGGTGACGGGCGCTGCCAAACGCGTGGGCCGTGTGGTGGCTCTGGCGCTGGCCCGTCGTGGAGCCCATGTGGTTGTGCACTATCATCATTCGTCGGGGGATGCACAACGAACGGTCGAAGAAATACAGGCCCTCGGCGTGCGCGCGACGGCCCTGGCGGCGGATCTCACCCGAGTCTCCGAAATCGAGAGTATGGTTGAGCGGGCGGCTCAGTTTCTCGGTCGCCTCGATGTACTCGTCAATAATGCGTCGGTCTTTTGGCGCACACCCTTTGGAGCGATCACCGAGCGGGACTGGGATGATCACTTCGACGTGAATTTGAAGGCGACCTTCTTCTGCGCCCAGGCCGCAGCGCAGGTCATGCAGAGGCAGGGGGAGGGAAAGATCATCAATATTTCCGATTGGGCGGGCTATCGGCCTTACGCCGACTATATTCCCTATTGCGTCTCCAAAGCCGGTGTGATTGCCCTGACGCAGGTTCTCGCGCGTACGCTCGCGCCGACCATTCAGGTCAATAGCGTCGCCCCCGGCCCGGTTCTGTTGCCGGAAGATTACGATGACCGGGAGCGGGAGAAAATTATTCAGGAGACGCCGCTTGGCCGCCTCGGATCGCCCGAGGATGTTGCGCAGGCCGTCCTTTTCCTCATCGAAGGGAGCGATTTTATCACCGGGCATACGCTCGTCGTGGATGGTGGGCGGCTCATCCGATAGGGAAGGCCATCACCACGAGGGAAGTCACAACAGTGCCGTCATGGAGGATAGCGATGTACCAGGCAACGAAGCAGATTCATTTCTGTTATGGCCATCGGCTCCTCAACTACGCGGGGAAGTGCCGCAATCTTCATGGCCATAATGCCAAGGCGGAGATCACGCTGGAATCCGATCACCTGGACGACCGAGCAATGGTCGTTGATTTCGATGATATCGAACGGCTCGTCAAGTCCTGGGTTGACGAG
>DATLZR010000178.1 GCA_035573895.1 Blastocatellia bacterium
TCCCAAGGAGTTATCGCTCGGCGAGCTGGAACGTCTCACCCGCCGCTATGCGACGGAAATTGCCCCGATCATCGGGCCGGATCGGGACATTCCCGCACCCGACGTCTACACCGATGCGCAGACGATGGCCTGGATCATGGACACCATCAGCATGTTCAAAGGACATACGGAACTGGGCGTGGTGACGGGCAAACCGGTCGAACTCGGAGGCTCGCGCGGGCGTCACGAGGCCACCGCTCGTGGCTGTCAGTTCGCCATCCGCGAAGCCTGTCGCGTCCGAGGAATTGATCTGACCAAGGCCACCGTCGTCGTTCAAGGCTTCGGCAATGCCGGCAGCAACACGGCCAAGTTCCTCCACGAGGACGGAGCCCGCATCATCGCCGTGAGCGATTCGAGCGGCGGTGTCTTTAACCCTCATGGCATTCATCCCGATGCCGCCATCGAATACAAAGCGAAAACGGGCCGCCTGACGGGATTGCCCGATACCGAACCGATCAGCAATGAGGAACTGCTCGAACTCCCCTGCGACATCCTCGTCCCGGCGGCGTTGGAGAATCAGATCACCCGTCGCAATGCCGATCGCATCAAGGCCAAAATTATCGCCGAAGCGGCAAATGGTCCTACCACGCCGGCTGCCGATGACATTCTCTTCGATAAGGGGGTCCTGGTCATCCCGGATATTCTGGCCAATGCCGGAGGAGTCTCGGTCTCCTACTTCGAGTGGGTCCAGGACCTCTACGGATTCTTCTGGAGCGAGGAAGAGGTCCGACACAACCTGGAGCGCATTATGAAGAACGCCTTTCAGGAAGTTTACTTCACCAGCGAGCGCTACCGGGTAGATATGCGCATCGGAGCCTACATTCTCGCCATTACCCGCGTGGCCGAAGCCACCCGCGTGCGGGGAATCTTCCCGTGACCCGTTGGCGGGAAACATCCCGGCGAGTGGGAGAGCGTGGTTGGCTCCCCGCGCGCGAGCCGATGTCACCGGAAGAAGCGACGAAAACCACCTCGGGAAGAACGGGAGTTGAGCGCCTTGGTCATGAGGTAGGCGTCCTCGCCGTTGATGTAATAGTGAGAGAGTCTTTGGGTGACGACATAGCCGAGCTTGCGGTAGAGGCGTTGCGCCGGTCGGTTCGTGGTTCGCACCTCGAGCCGAGCGATGGTAGCTCCCTGCCGGCAGAACTCGGCCTCGATTTCGATCATCAGATGTAGGCCGAGTCCCCGTCGGCGATACTGGGGATCCACCGCCACGGCGATGACATGACCGACCGCGTGAGGCTCCAGCATCCCGATGGCAAAGCCGACCATCTGTCCCTGCGAGGTTTCGATCTTTCGCGCGACCACCGAAGGATTCGTCAACAGATAATGGAATGTCTCCAGGTCGTAAGCCTCGCCGGAGGCGAAGCATTTTTGGTCCAGCTCCCAGCACGCCCCGGCGTCGTCAACGGTCATCGGGAGAAGAAGAAGTTCCGCAACCATTGGCTGTCGCTCCCCTGTGTCACGGTTGAAGCGGCTTAATCATACCCGTCTCCCCCCTTTCCGGCAATGAGGGGAGGATGAGCATGCAATCACCATAGCTGTAGAAGCGGTATCGTTCGGCGATGGCGTGATGATAGGCCCGCAGGACATTCTCCCGTCCGGCCAGCGCGCACACCAGCAGAAGCAATGTCGAGCGGGGAAGATGAAAATTCGTCACCAGGCCGTCAACGACCTTGAACCGGTATCCCGGATAGATGAACAGGCGCGTCCATCCGCTACCGGCGACGACCCGCCCATCCTCGGTCGCTGCCGATTCCAGGGCGCGAACCGTCGTCGTCCCCACGGCGATAATCGGGCGGCGTTCCTCTCGGGCGCGATTGATGGCTCCGGCCGTGGCCTCCGGGAGGATGTAGAACTCTTCCTCCATCTCGTGCCGTTCGATCTCGGTGACGGTGATAGGTTTGAACGTTCCGTATCCCACGTGCAATGTCAGTTCGACCACGTTGACTCCCCGTCGCGCCAGGGCATCGAAGACGGCCTCGGTGAAATGCAAGCCCGCCGTCGGCGCAGCGACCGCTCCGCGATGTTTGGCGAAGATGGTTTGGTAGGTTTCGGCGTCGTGACGCAGGGCTTCCGCGCCCGCGCGTTTGATGTACGGAGGCAGCGGCGGCAATCCGATGCGATCAATCAGGCCATCCACATCCGTTTCCGCGCACTGGAAAGCGATCACTCGTCTCCCGTTCGACCGTACGTCCTGCACGCGGGCGCGAAGTACTCCGTCACCGAATATCAGCTCGGTGCCGGGCCGCACGCGCCGACCGGGTTTGACGAGGGCTTCCCAGACGCTCGCCGAGAGACGGCGCACGAGCAAAACTTCAATGCGTCCGGGAAATCCTTCCCGCCGACCGATGAGTCGCGCCGGAAAAACCCGCGTGTTATTGATCACAAGCACGCTGCCCGGCTCCAGTTCCTGCGGAAGCTGGTGAAAGACCCGATCCCGCAGAGCACCCGTCCGCCGATCCAGGACGAGCATCCGCGAGTGATCGCGCGGGGTGATCGGCTTCTGGGCGATCAACTCCTCCGGCAGCTCGTAGTCAAACTCGCTGATGTGCATCCTCTCGATCCCGTTTCGTCGAGGACCTCACCGCTTCCGTCCAATGGCCAGAGCCGCTTTGATCGAAACGTCAAAGTACGAGTGGCGTCGTTCTCGATTGATGAGCGCCAGCACCCGACGAAAGACTCGCTGGCGAAGGCTCTCGCTCGGAAGGAAGCCAAACCAGGAATCGAAGAAATAGTCCTCGACCAGAGGAGACTCGAAGAAGTCTTTCGCCTGGTCGAAGACGAACTCCCGGCGCTCAACGAAGCAATGAGCATTCTCCAGTCCAAGGCGAGCGAAAAGCTGTTCAACATCGCTGACGGTGGGCAGATCGGTGGCTAACCGCTCGACGTGGGCAGCATAGTCGAGCAGGTGACAGTCGCAGAGCGCTTCCCAGAGGACTGAAAATACCTCGTCGAAACTGCCGTGCGTGAGCAGCTTGAGACTCACCGTTCCTCCCGGCTGACACACCCGCGCCATTTCCGCCAGCATCTGGCCGAGTGAATTCTGCTCGCCAAGCGTGGCATCGCCGATGACGAGGGCATAAGCATCGTCGTCCAGGCCGAGCCCCGTCGGCTCTTTCTCCAAAAAGGTGAGGTTCGATACCTTCTTGATCGCTGCTTTGGCTCGCGCCAGCGCCAATCGTTCCGGTGAGGGATCCGTGGCCACGACGTCTCCGCGCTCCCTCATTTTCATGGCGAGATCGAGAGCGAGTCCTCCGGTCCCACTATTGACTTCGAGAATCGAGCCTTGCTTGGGCAAGGGGAGATGTTTCTCCACCATCTGATCAAATGGCTCCCGCCATACCGGGACGATGTACAGGTCGTAGCGATAGGCCCGTTCGGTCGCAGATCGCATAATCCGAGAGAAAGATTCTACTCGTTCGATATGTTCAGGGCTAGATGCACAAAGCCGTGCAAACGTTCGGGTCGTCGGCCAACTGGTGACTGAAAGACCTCCGAGGCGACTGTCCCAACGAGGATTTGCTGATCGGTCGTGAGGCCAATTCGCCGCCCATGAAAGCGAGGCTCCTCTCTCCTGAGGGAAATTTCTCACTCGATATTTTGGGTTCCAACATCTGCCCGATTGCGAGGAGGAGCGAACGGGCGGCCCACGGGAATTCTGGTAGTGCAGACTTTCCAGTCTGTGAAGAAACGCAATGCGCTCGGCAGAACGCGAGGCTGCGAGAGGGGGCGGCCCACCAAAGGAGGACGGTAGCGGCATCCCATCCCCACATCTGAGCCATTGAACCAGGTGGGTAACTCCTGGGATGGACAAAGCGACCACCTTCTTCGGGTGATGACAGTATCTAAACGCCTCCTAACTTCTTGACATCCTTCGCGGGCAAGGTACATATTCTCAGCCGCACGTCCGGATTTCGATTCAGGCAGTAGGGAGGGAGCCATGATGCGCACAACGCGACGGAAGTTTCTTGCCTTCTTAGGGGCATCGGCTTCGGTTGGACATCCGGTGCGCCTCTTCGGTTCGGACAAGCCACAAGCACGCTCGACTCCCGCGTCGCACTCTCTTGTGGGATCATCTCAAACGCGGGAGCCCGTACCTTCGGTCGCTCCACTGTCGCCGCCGTTTCGACTGCCCGAGAGCTGGTATCGGCAGACGGTCAAGCGGCTGCAAGAGAAAATGTCCGAGCGAGGACTTGATGGCATCATTTTGAAAGACCGCTGGAACATCATCTATGTCTCCGGCCTCTTCCACACGACAACCGAACGCCCGTTCTGGCTCTTCGTTCCGACCAAGGGAGAGCCGGTCTTTTTCCACCCGGGTCTGGATAAGGACCTGGTCAACACCTGGTGGATCAAAGAGGGCGAGTGGTACTTCGACTATCCTCACGCGGGACCTTTCAACGCCCTCGCTTACAAAGCGGGAGCGAGGGCCGATCTTCTGGAGTGGATGCTCAAGGGGCTGGCCCGGCGGGGATTCGGGCGAGCGCGTCTCGGGATAGAAGAGGAAGTGGGACCAACGACAATGAAGCGGATGCAGCAGGCCCTACCTGAAGCGCGATTCGAAGTGGCCGGCGATCTCCTGTTACGCATGCGCATGATCAAGACGCCCGAAGAGATCGAGCTGACGCGCAAGGCGATCGCTCTGCACGACCGAATGCTCGCGTTCGCCCGCGACTATATCCTGAAGCACGGGACGGACGCGACCGATTTCGAGGTTCGTCATCGAACGGAGGAATTCGCCACTCACGAACTGATGAAGGTCATGCAGCCCACCGGACGTCCGCATCAGGCGGTGGGCGTGAGTTTGAACTTCGGATGTCGCGCCGGTGTGGCCACCGCCTATCCGCATCCGAACCAGTTCTTTTATTCTCGAATCCGGCGGGGCGAGGCCGTGCAGATCGCTGCCGTCATCACCATCGGAGGCTATGGCGGCGAAGGTTATCGCGCGTTGCACATCGAGCCGATGACCGATCTCCAGCGGAAGATGTGGGACGTTCATACGGAGATGGTCCTCAAACAACAGGAACTCAGCAAAGCCGGCGTGCGATGCAACGAAGTCGCTGAGAAGGTTCTGGACATCGCCGTCCGCGCCGGATTGCAACAGTACATCTATCACCGACCGGCGCACGGTCAGGGAATGGAAGGCCATCAAGCTCCCTACATCGCCCCCGGCGACGAGACCGTGCTCGAAGAGGGGATGATGTTCAGCAACGAGCCGGGCCTCTATAATCCTGAGGGTGGCTTCGGCTATAACCACTCCAATTGCGTGCTGGTAACCAAAGACCGGGGCCTGGCCCTGAATCAGACTCCGCTCACGCGCGAGTGGTGCTGGCTCAAGCTCTAGCTCGGAGGAGCGCTGGGGTGAAGTGACGGTTCTCGCTCCCCTCCCGGTGGGCGACGCGGAGGAAACCGCACGGCCCTATCCGGAAATGGTGACAATCGGAGGCTCGGCGTGCATCCATTGGCGTCTTTGGCGGGCTCTTTTGCACGACAATGACGGTCCGAGGGATGGTCGCTGCCGCTGATGTCTCGCTCTCATAGCTCACTACGTGGTAGGAGAATCCAAACGAAGGAGGGAACTATGAAGATCACGAGAAGTTATCGCATCCTCCACACCATGATGCGATCCCTTCGGTGGACAGCTCTGATCGCTGCTCTTTCGCTACCGTCGGGAATTTTCGCTCAAGTTCAGGTCGGTTCGATTGCTGGAACCGTGAGGGATGCCACCGGAGCCGTTCTTCCGGGTGTGAATGTCACCGTCACGGGTCCCGCGCTCATCGGCGGTCCGCGCACGGTCACGACCGATGAGAATGGCTATTACAAGTTCTTCGACCTCAAACCCGGCACCTACACGCTCAAGTTCGAGCGATCCGGCTTCAAGACCCACGTGCGGGAAGGGGTGGTTATTACGTCCGCTTTTCAGGCGACGATCAACGTCCAGCTTGATGTGGGTGAGGTCGTCGAGGTCGTCACCGTCAGCGGAGAGTCTCCGGCGATTGATGCAAGTAACGTCGTGACGCAGACGGTCATTTCGCAGGATATTCTCGAACGCGTTCCCAATCCGCGTGATCCCTGGGTGCTGGCTCGCATGGTTCCCGGCGTCGCCTCCGGCCGGTTCGACGTGGGAGGGACGGAAGGGATGCAGCAATACACCCTGACCGTTCACGGCTCGCGCGACAGCGACAAGAAATTTGCCATTGACGGTCTGGAGATCAACTGGCCGGGGAGCACCGGCGGTGCCACGGCCATCTACTATGACGCCGGAATGTTCAAGGAGGTCAACTATCAGGTCGGCGCTTTGCCCGCTGAGATCTCTCAAGGCGGCGTCTACATGAACATGGTGACCAAAGATGGAGGCAATGAGATTCACGGTTCCATTCTCTTTTTCGGGGCCACGGATGCCTTGCAGGCCGATAACGTCAGCCCCGCGCTGAGGGAGAAGCTGCTGGCGCGAGTACCGGCACGACTCCGTCAACGCCCCGATGTGAAGGCGGGCAATCCCATCAAAAACGTCTACGATCTGAACGGCAATGTCGGCGGGCCGTTCATCAAGGACAAGCTCTGGTGGTTCGTCTCCCTGCGGCAGTGGGGAGTGGATCAGCTCGTCTCTGGCGCATTCAATCCCGACGAAACGCAAGCCATTGACGATAACCGCATTCGCAATGCTTCGGGCAAGGTGACGTGGCAGGTGACGTCCGGGCACCGACTCAGCTTCATGTACAATCGCAACGAGAAGAACCGCTTCCATCGGCGGGACACGCCGCCGTTTTTCATCGAGGACAAAGCCTCCTGGTTGCAGGATCAACCCGGCTACAGCGCCCACATCAAGTGGACCTACACGCCCTCGGCCCGTTGGGTCATTGATTCGGGAATTGCCGGGACGCACATCGTCTTCCCCTTGCGCTATCAGAAAGAGGTCAGGCCAACTGACATCATGAAGGAGGACATCACGCTCTCGACGCGCAGTAACGCAGCTCTCTACAACTACCTCAATCCCAATTATCGCCTCTCGATTGATTCCGCCGCCTCCTATGTGGCCAGCGGTCGGGGTGGAGCGCACAGCCTCAAATTCGGGATTCAATTCATGCGCAGTTTCTTCCGCCAGATTTACATCATGAACGGCGATCACGGATTGATCTTCGACAACGGGCGCCCGAGCTTTGTCCGAGCCTATAACACGCCGATTGAGCAGGCTAACTATCTCCACCAGTTCGCCTGGTTCGTGCAGGACGCCTGGACGCTTCGCGGACGACTGACGCTCAATCTCGGGCTACGGTACGAATACGCGCTCGGCGTGATCCCGCCACAACGGTCGGCGGCCGGGACGTTCGTCGGCGAACGCAGTTTCCCTGAGATTCGCAACGTGCCGAATTTCAAAGACCTGGCCCCGCGATTCGGACTTTCGTGGGACATCACCGGCACGGGACGAACCGTCCTCAAAGCGAGCGCCAGTCGCTATCTGCAAAACGTCGGCATGGCCTACCCCACGAGCGTGAATCCGCTCGGCTTGAGCGTGGAGACGCGGAGCTGGACTGACCGCAACGGCAATGGCCTGGCCGAGCGCGATGAAATTGGTCCGGGACCGGGCTTTGTCGGCGGCGTGACCACGCGCATAGACCCGAATCTGGAACGACCTTACTCGTGGGAATACTCGCTCGGAATCCAACAGCAGATCTATCGGGATCTGGTCGTCTCCATCACAGGCTGGCATCGGGATAATCGGCGACAGGTGGGACGAGCGAACATGGCTGTTCCCCCCTCGGCCTACATCCCCGTCCGGCTCACGCTCCCGGCGAATCTGCCGGCTCCTTTCGCGGGTCAAACCATCACCGTTTACAATCAGGATCCGGCCACGCGCGGGCGCGTGGATCTGCTGTTGACCAACTTCAAAGAGCTGGACAGCGAATATAACGGTCTGGACATCACCTTTACGAAACGGATGTCCCAACGCTGGCAGCTTCTGGGCGGACTGACCATCGGAAGAGAGCGCGGAGCCTTCCGAGGGGATCTCGTCAACGGCTTCGACGATATGAACAATCCCAACTTCAACATCAATCGAAAAGGGATCGTGGGCACCGATTCCCCCTACATCTTTAAGCTCGCCGGGACCTATCAGCTTCCCTGGGGCTTCGAGGTGAGCGGTAACTTCCAGCACTTCACCGGCTATCCCTTGCGTCGCACCTTCACCGTGACGACAGCCCACATCCCGAATCTCACGCAGGTTAGCCAGGCGATTGATCTCGTCGAGCGGGGAACCGTGCGCCTTCCCAACGTGAATCTGCTCGATCTGCGCCTCTCTCGCGTTTTCGGTATCGGCGAGCGATGGCGGATTGAGCCGGCGCTCGACATCTTCAACGTGGGGAACGTCGCCACCACGACGGCAGTGATCGAAGCCGTGGGGGCTGCGCTCGATCAGCCCACGGTGATCGTCGCTCCACGCCTTTTCAAACTGGGCGTGAAGGTCAACTTCTAGAACCTCGGCTCCAGATGGGAGACGGACGTCGCGCGGACATTCCCGGTCTGTGATGGGGTGCGGACCGGAAGGCCCGCGCGACATCTCCCAGGAAGATGAGACGAACGAAACGCCCATTCCCTTCTTGCCCCTGATGCATGGCCCACCTTCGTGGTGGTTTCGCTCTTCATCGCTCAGAAGAAGTCAGGGGCCTGATCCTGCTCCATCCCCTGGGGGATACGGCGCCAGCGACCGAATCAAGGCCAGGCCATTGGGGATTCTTCGGCAGAAAGCCTTTGACGAAGAATCAGCCCTGCGTAAGTGGAAAGTCGGGTCGGCATTTCGTTTTTGCCCTTTCCCCCCGCCGCATCTTCTATCCTGCCCCTTACATTTGAGACGAACCAATAGTTCCTGGCGTCGAACTTAAAATTGGTGTATCATGGGGGCGGTTTTGACTCGGCCCTGATTATTCAACGGAGGGGATCGAGGCGAAGCCGAACTGAGTGATTGGCGGAGGTTGAGCCAATGGTCGGTGCTCCTGCCTCGAAAAAGACGCCCGCACTCCGAGAAGCTGTCCCGAAGGCCGAGGGCGCTTATATGTTCCAGAGCGAGTCGGAGAAGTACGCTTGTCTCGCAGCCCTCAATGACGAAATTCTCCAGGTGGCTCACGAGCTGATGAGAGCCAAGTCAGACGACCCCACTCGGATTCACCAGCTCACCTCTCGACTTGAACATCTGCTGACCCAGGTAGATCCGTTGAGGCACCAGTAAGGCCGGGCACGGCCTGAGCAAGAAACACGCCGCCAGAGGGTGTTTGACATACGGTTGAGCGTTCATGGCAACGCTCTTTTTTCCCATTGTTCGGAGCCGCGTAAGTAAGCGCTTCTAGCGCGGACTTTCCGGCTGGCCCAGGCGGCGCAGGCTTTCGCGCGTGCGTCCTGCGCCAGCTTGAAAGCTCGCGTTACATGACCAGGTGAGGAGGAGGCTCGATGGCAAGGATTTTGCTCGTTGATGATGAACCGAATGTCCGTTTTCTCTACTCGACCTATTTGGCCGACAGAGGCCACGAAGTCGTCCAGGCCCAGTCG
>DATLZR010000179.1 GCA_035573895.1 Blastocatellia bacterium
GCTTGCTCCCGCAACAACCGCCGAGCACGCCGGTGCGCGACCGAGGCGGGAACTTTCCCCTCTTCCTCGAACGCAGCCGTCCCTTCCTCATCCGAATAGACGAAGACGCCAACATGGTCGAACTCCATCGCGCGACAAAAATCGAGCAGCTCGGCGAAGTCTGCATCGGTCTCGCCGGGATAGCCGACGATGAAGGTCGTTCGCAGCGCCGCCCGGGGAATGCGCGAGCGAATCCTGCTCACCAGCCGTTCCAGCGAGGCCCGCGATCCTCCCCGACGCATCCGCTGAAGCACAGATGCGCTCACATGCTGGAAAGGAATATCGAAATAGGCGCAGACTTTTTCCTCCTCGGCGACGGCATCAATCAAAGCATCCGTGACGTGATGCGGATAGCCGTAGAGGAAGCGAATCCACCGCAGGTCGGGAATGCGAGCGAGCCGTCGGAGCAATGTCGCCAGTCCATCCACCAGACCGAGATCAGCTCCGTAGTGCGTCGTGTCCTGGCCGACGAGGACGATCTCCTTCACTCCTCGGGCGGCCAGCTCTTCGGCTTCGCTCACCAGGGAATCGAGGCGGCGACTCCGAAACGGTCCTCGCAGTCGGGGAATGACACAGAACGAACAAACGTGATCGCACCCTTCGGCGATCTTGACGTAAGCCAGATAGGGCGGCGTCGCCAGGACCCGGGGACGGGTGTGGTCGTAGAGATACGGCGCTGATGCCGACTGCTCCTCCACCGATGCATCGTCGTCCCGACACAACCGGACGATCCGCTCGATCTCCTGCGTGCCGAGCATAGCATCAATCTCCGGGACCTCCGTCCGCAGCTCGTCCCGATACCGCTCGACCAAACACCCGGTGACGATCAATCGTCGGCATCGGCCCGTTTTCTTCAGTTCGGCCATCTCCAGAATCGTCTCCACTGACTCCTCTTTAGCCGGATCAATGAAGGCGCAGGTGTTGACGACGATGATGTCGGCGTCGGCGGCGTCCGATGTCAGAGTGAATCCTTCACGGGCCACCAGTCCCATCATCACCTCGCTGTCAACGAGATTCTTCGGACAGCCGAGACTGACAAAACCGATCTTTGCCTTTGAACCGACCTGACTCATGGGCTGAGCATGGTAAATGACGCCGCTTCCATTGTAAAGGAAAGAGGGCCGCGGGCAAATTCCCCGAGAGAAGAGGCCGGGGACGCTCTCCTCGCCGCACTCCTCTCTTACGGGGGAATTGCCGCCACCCCGGCCCGGGACGACCTCAGGGCGACGGGTTTCCCGGAGCCGACGCCATCCGATCCGCAGCACCGTACTTCACTTTCAGCGTGAGCCGTTTGAGCACCATCGTTCCATACGACCCACGAGGGAGGAAAAAGCGGACCGTCGCCTTCACCCGTCCCGGATAGAGATCATCGGGAGCGACATCGAGCAGCTCCAAGCCCTCGGGCATCACCAGCACGTCCCGCGGGAACGAGCTGAAATAGGCCCGATACAGCTTCTTCAGCGCGAAGGCCGACGGGGGCACTCCCACGCGCTGAAGCGTCGTGGTGAAGATGTGCTCGGTATAGGGATCGGGGAACGAGACCTTCGGTCCCGGCGTGGGCAGTCGCAGCGCGCGCAAGTAGTCGAAGGCATCCTCCGGCAGTTCGATGTAAAAGACGTAGCTATTGGCCACTCCCGGCACCGACAGCGTCCGCGAAGCCAGATGGGTGATCATCTCCGCCACCATCTCATTCCAGAGATAGGACTGATAGGCCGCCAGAATCAACGACAGCTCCTCACGCGGCACCAGATTCATGGCCCCAACGTAATTACCGCCGCGCCGGACGAGGTAATCGAAGATCATCTGCTCGGTGACGGTTCGGGCGTGCTCCCGACACAGCTCCCATTGCCACCAGTGGTCGCGGAAGAATTGCTTGCGTTTGCGGGTCGCCCGGGTTTGCTCGGGATATTCCAGCGTCAGGTAGATTTTGAGTCCCTCCTCCCACTGATCCTTGAGCAACTTCTCAGCGATGAACCCTCGCTTCTTGTCGTAGGATCCAAATCGCTGATCATCGAAATAATTCGGCACTCCTCGCGCTCGAATCGCGTGGAGATTGCGTTTGAGAAAGAGGACTTCGGGCTCCCTTATCGCCCGCAGCGTGATGAGGAACCGATTTCCCCGGATGCGTTCGGGCGTCATCGGTTGCGTGACGAAACCGAGGGATTCGAGCCGATAGTTCTCCTCTTGCAGCGAGAAATCGCGCCGATCGCGAATGGTGATGTATTGCTCGGTCAGGGCGTGACGATCTTTTTTACCCCCGTAGGAGATCGCCTGATACCGCAGTCCGAAGCGTTTGGCCAATCGCAGCAGAAGATCGGTCGTATTCCATCCCGATTTGGTCAAGCGATAGAGGCGATACTCGCCTCCACCCTCGGGGACCAGATCAGCCACTTCGACGACGTGGAAATCTTCGGGGCGAACTTTGACTTTGAAGCTGATGGTCGGTTTGCGTCTTCTCTCCATGGACGGGTGCAGGGAAACCGCTCTCACGACGAGAAGCGCAGCGGACTGAAGGGTGTGAGATCGAGCGAGGAACTTCCGGTGAGAACCAGCTCGCTGAGAATTTGCGCCGTAATCGGTGCCAGTAAAATCCCGTTACGAAAATGGCCGGTGGCCACGAGCGCTCCCCGCAGAGGCATCGCTCCGAGGATCGGCCAGTGATCGGGCGTGTCAGGGCGCAACCCCGCCCACGCGGTGACAAACCGGCACCGGGCGATGCGGGGCGACATCTTCTCGACCGCCCGGAGGAGCCCAACGACGGCCTCCGCCGTCACGCTCTTGTCGAATCCCACCATCTCCATCGTGCTGCCGATGAGCATTCGTCCGTCGCGGCGGGGAGCCACGTAACATTCCGCCGAATAAATCACGTGACGGAAAAGAGGGGGCGATGCCTCCAGGACGACGATCTGGCCGCGAATCGGGGTGACGGAGAACGTCTGGGCGAAGATCGGGTCAACGGTCGAAGCCCAGGCGCCGGCACAATTGATGACGACGGCCGCCGATAACGTCTCCCGATTCGTCCGCACGCCCACGACGCGATCCCCCTCACGGAGCAAACCGATGACCGGCGTGCCGCTGAGAAATCTGACGCCCCGCTGCTCGGCCGCGATCAGAAGCGCCCGCATCAATCGCTGATTGTTCACCTGATGATCGCCGGGGATATAGAGAGCCATCGGGATGTTCTCCGACAGAGCCGGTTCGCGCGCCCGAAGCTCATCCGCCGTCAGATCCTCGACGGCCAATCCGGCCCCTATCTGCTTCTCCAGAGCGGCACTGAGAATCTGCCCTTCCGCGAAGTCGTAGGCGAGAAAGAGCGACCCTTCCGTTCGATACTCCACCGTCAGCCCGGACGCTTCTTCCACATCCGCGACGAAATCGGGATAGAGCTGACGGCTGCGATAACACAGCTCAAAGAACGGGCCGCTCGGCTCATGGGCGATCTCCGATTGAGGAGCGAGTAATCCGGCCGCCGCCCGCGAGGCTTCCTGCCCCGGCTGATCCCGATCCACAACGGTGACCGAAAGCCCCTCGCGGGCCAGCCGATAGGCAATCGAGCACCCGATGATTCCTCCCCCGATAATGATGACGTCGGCTGTCGGCATCCCCTAACAACTAGCGCACCGCCCGTTGCCCGGCGATCCTCTTGATCCAGTTGTACGCCTCGGCATAGCGCGGAAATTTTTTCTCGTCCTGTTGAAACTCGCTCGTGTGAAAGTATCGCTTGCCACGAATGGTCCGGGGCGGGTGAACGAGATGAAGCATCTCGTGATAGAGCACGTACTCGAACACGAAATCGGGGATGCGCGGATCATCCAGGAGCCGGCTGATGACCAGCGTGTTGTGCGTATGATCAAAATACCCCAGAACGGTTCGGCTGCGACGGAGGCTCCAGGTGAGTGTGGGCTTTTTCAGTCGTCCGCTGAAATAGCGCCGATTGAGCTGCTCAAACGCCTCGTTCAGATCACGGTGGCGACCGCGCGGACCGACGATTTTTTTCCTTCCCCGGCACCGGGAGATCTGCTCCAGCCGGCGCATCACATCCGCTCGCCGGGCATAGGCCCGATAAATCTCCTGATACTGCCGATTGACCACCTTGCGGAAGAGCTTGGCGACGAGAATATGGGCCAGCGCCTCGTGGACAGACCGCGGCGCGTCCTCCAGCATGTCGGACAATTTGACCAGGACGCGCCCCTGACGAATGCGAATGTAGCTGTTCAATCCGGCGAAAGGATAAAATCCCACCTCGATCTCCGGCACCGTGCGCCGATGGGTGATATCGCGGAGAGCTTCAGCGAAATAGTTTTTGACCTCGTTCAATGAAACAGCCACAACACCTTTCACTCCCTATCACGTACGCCTGATATTAACGAAAGCGGTTGTCATTCGTCAACACGAGGATTCGGCAACCATCGTCCACTCTCACGCGTTCGCGTGCAGCGGAGAAAAGACTCAACGCGCGGCATGATCTCTCGCCTCGAGCTTTCTCGCTTCGAGACTCCGCCAGACGAAGTTCCTGCATGAGACGGCGATCGGGTTTTCGGCTTCCCGGGCGATCAAAAATACCCCGATGATCCGGGAGAACGGAGGCGCGATGCATCTCCACCCCATCACGCCATCGCTTGAATCCGCTTCAGCGTCGGAGAAACGGTCGCCTCTCCCCCGACGACGAGTAAGCGCCCTTCCCGTTTGAGCGCCGGATTTCACCGACATCGGGGTTAGTTTTCGCTACCGCCCACGTTCTCGATGATGCTGGATGAACTCCTTCAGTTCGCTCCCGGCACGGAGAATGTGCCGCTCTAGCAGTTCCATAGCCGCCTGCACATCTTTTGCGCGGCAGTATTCCAAAAGCAGCCGATGTTCATCCTTGGATTGAGCGTGAATTTGACGGAAGAAGCGAATATGCAGCCGAATATATCGGTCTGCATTCCGGTTGATCGTTTGAATGAGGGACATGAACCGGGGCCGCCCGGCAGCCGCATAGAGAAGGGAGTGGAAGTTCCAGTGCAGCTCTCCCCAACTCCCGCTATCGGATTCATCGGCCACCGCTCGCTCATACTGGGCGAGAATGTCCTCGGCCCGGCGGAAATCCTCAGGCGTCAGCCGGGGGATGGCCTGACGTAAGATGGCGCATTCGAGCACGGCGCGAATTTCAAAAAGCTCCTCAATTTCATCCGGCGACAAGGCCGAGACGACCGCTCCGCGATGAACGACAATGGTGACCAATCCCTCGGCTTCCAGTTGGCGCAACGCCTCGCGCACGGGAATGCGACTCACCTGAAACTCCGCCGCGATGGCATCCTGACGCAATTGCTCGCCCTCTTTCAACTCGCCGCGAAGAATCTTCTCCCGCAGCCGATCGGCCACTTCCAGGGTCAACGAGGTTCGTCGAATCAACGGAGTCTTCGTTTCGTTCGGCATTCTTCCCTCGTGTGCTCGTTCATTTCGGTGCTGGCTCAAACCGCCAGTTTCCCGTACCCCCTCGCGCTCATGATCCAGCACACGGTTTGATTCTTCTGGCATTATCCTCGCTCATCGAGCTGCCACATCTTCATAAATGCACGGCGGAAGTATATCAGAGTCTCCGAGGAAGCGGAAAATCCCACCGGGTGCTCATGAACGAGGGAGGCGAGTGAGGGAATTCGGATCGAAACCGTGATTCGCTGTACCGGAGCGACGGGAAGCGATATAATTGTGCCTTATTTCGCTCTAAGGACAATTTATTACTGGAGGTGACGCCGTGGATGTCCTCGTGATCGAGCAGCAGGTCGGTGTTCGACAGGCCGTCCGCGAATTTGCTCAGGCCGAGATCGCTCCCTTCTGCCGCCAGTGGGATGAAGAGGAACGTTTTCCCCACGAGCTGATCCCCAAGCTCGGCGCGATGGGACTTCTGGGTGCTATCTTCCCCGAAGAGTACGGCGGCGCAGCGATGGACCCGACCGACTATGCGATTGCCATCGAAGAGCTGGCCCGCGTTGATCCGGCCATCGCGTTGCTGGTCGCCGCCCATACGGGGCTGTGCGCCAATCACATCTTTCTCGCCGGTAGCGAAGAGCAGAAACGGCGTTATTTGACGCCGCTTGCCCGGGGCGAGAAATTAGGGGCATGGGGACTGACCGAAGCCACAAGCGGCAGCGATGCCTCTCACATGCGCACGACCGCCGTGAAGAAAGGCAACGTCTGGGTTCTCAACGGAGCCAAGAATTTCACCACGCATGGAAGCTACGCCGACATTTACGTGATTCTGGCGGCCACCGATCGGAGCGCCGGAAAGAAAGGCATCTCCGCCTTCATCATTGAGAAGGGCACGGCGGGACTGCGCCCCGGACGAAAGGAGAAGAAGCTCGGGATGAGGGCCAGCGATACGTCGCAAGTCATCCTCGAAGACTGCCTCGTCCCTGAGGAAAATCTCCTCGGCGCGGTGAATCACGGTTTCCTCGATGCCCTTCAGGTGCTCGATGCCGGGCGCATTACGATTGCAGCGCTGGCCGTCGGAGCCGCTCAGGGAGCCTACGACGCCGCCGTCGCCTACGTCCAGGATCGGTACGCTTTTGGCCGACCGATTGCCGAGTTTCAGGCGATTCAGTTCAAACTGGCCGACATGGCCACCGAGATCGAAGCCGCGCGGTTGCTCACCTATCGCGCCGCTGCGCTCAAGGCGCAGGGTCAGCGCATCACCAAAGAGGCTGCCATGGCCAAACTCTTCGCCAGCGAAATGGCCGTGCGCGTCTGTGAACAGGCCATTCAAATTCTCGGCGGCTACGGCTACATCCGTGACTATCCGGTGGAAAAATTCTGGCGGGACGCCAGGCTCCTGACCATCGGCGAAGGCACAAGCGAAATTCAACGCCTCATCATTGCCCGCGAACTCCTTCGGGAAGCGGGATACGTCAAAAGAGAATGACGACCGGTCGAGCGTAAACCTTCGTTCCCTGGTCACACGGGCTTTCTCCACCCGGGAGAAATCCGAACCGCACGTCACGACAAGGACCCTCTGTGCCGGACGGGCCTTCGACCGGTCACGTCTTCCCCACCGATGCCTGCGAGCCGCCTACCCCAAGGGTTCACCTCTTTAAATCGAGTCCCATTGGCCTACCGTCACCTGGATAAGTATTGAGCTGTCAAACAACTGGCGGAGCGTTTTCGCCGATCACTGGTAAAGAGCCCGTCGCACGCCGCCTCTTCTACCACAAAACCGAGGCTAACTAAGTCCAGAAATTTCTTTGAGTGCGAGTCACGGTCGAAGACTCAGGGGGTGGATCCTCAGTGAACCCCATGATTTTGCCAGAGATAGTCCTCATCCGGGCAACTTATGCGGGAAATCATGCACAGATCCGCACCGGGAATTTGTGCCCCCGGCGCGGATGAGGATTCGGTAGCAAAGCTCCACATCTTCAGCGCGTTACACGCCATGCCAGGGACTCCAGAGGAGCGACAGAGGGGCCGGTGCGGATCGAAAAGCACATGATGTCGCGGTCAGATTCCCATTAGGCTACATGATGTTGGGGTCTCCGACGGTATCGAACAGGAGTGGCCTGACATCGGCCGAGAGTTTCGATCCTGTCCGCGGTCCTCTGTTCTGGGCAGCCCTATGTGAGATCGCGGTTACGACCGAACCTCTCCCCCTGGCCCGTTCTCCACTGGCCGGGGGGTGAGGCGGGCTCGTGCCTCCGCATCCACCACGGTTCATCGTGGAGTCATTCATTGCTCTGCCGCCGTTTCCACACTTGATTGCTTGCCCTCCGAAAAATAGCCGCCCAGACACGTGAACAACGGGAAGGGAGGTCATCTTGCTCGTTCTCGGTGTGCGAAGGTTCAGGGGCGATTCCCTTAAAGATGGCCAGGGAAGGGTCACACGGATCCACCCCCGCGAATCCGTGTGACCCTGTGGTGATTGTTGGCTAGAACGAGCTGATCACGGTGAACCGGCCGCTCACGCCTTGACCTGTACGACCGCAGGAATCGCGGGCGGTGACGCGCACGCGCCCATTGGTCGTGCTTGTTCCCGCCGGAATGGTCCAGACGAAGGATCGAGCGGTGGCTGCGACATCGGCCAGCGTCGTCCAGGTCGTGCCGCCGTCGGCGGAGAACTCGATGGTCTGAGATGTAATGCCGACATCATCCGCCGCTTCCCAGGCAATGGTCACCGATTGACGGGCGAGGAAAGCGTTCCCCGGTCCGATGGTCACTGAGGTCACGATCGGATTTTGTCCGTCAATGGCGAAGACGCGATCGCTCACATCGCTGGCGACATTTCCGGCGTAATCGCGCACGCGAACGAGGATCACGGCTCGGGTCGAGGAGAGGCCCGCCGGGACATCCCACTCGAACGATTGGGTTGTTCCGGGCAGGCGCTCGACAATGGGGGTGAAGCTCGCACCGCCGTCGAGCGAGAGCAAGATGTCGGCCCACTGCACGGCCGTGTTATCCGTGGACTGCCATTGGATGGTGAAAGGTCGGCCCGCGCAGACGATTTCGCCTCCGTTGGGACTGGTGACGCGAATGAACGGCGGCTCGTTCTCAAACGGGATCGTCCAGAAGTCGGCATCGCTGTCGTCCGAGACGACGTTGCCCGCCACGTCTTCGACGATGACGCGCACGCGCCCCCGCAAGGTGAAGAGCGTGAGCGGCACTTTCCAGTCGAAGCGCTGCGGATCGTTGCCGTCGAGCGTCACGATGTCGCTGAACGTCGCTCCGCCGTCAATAGAGATTTGCACCGTCTGGCGCACAAGCTGCACGTCATCCGATGCCCGCCAGAGGATGGAGAAGACATCGCCTCCCCGGAAGACCTCGCGCCCGTTGGGCGAGACCACACGCACCGCGGGCGGACGGGAGTCAATGATGAAATCACCGTCGCTGTCATCGCTCGCGATACGACCGGCGGCATTCTGAGCGATCACCCGGATGCGACCATGCCGCGTTGAAAGAGTCGTGGGGACCACCCAGTCGAATGTCTGCGTTGATCCGCTCACTCCCGACGCAATCGTGATGGGGAAGGAGGCGCCTCCGTCGAGCGAGAGGAGAATTTCCTGCTCGACGATCCGTTCCGAAGTCGTCCAGCGGATGGTGAATCGGCTGCCGCCAGTGAGAACTTCGCCGCCGTTGGGGCTGAGGACGCGCACGCTCGGCGGAACCTGAACGATGGTGAAGTTCGAATCGTTGCAGTCCTGAAGTTCGTTCCCGGCAATATCGCGGGCCCGGACGCAGATGCGCCCCTCGGTCGTTTGCAGCTCAAAAGGAACTTCCCAATCGAAGAATTGTTGATCTCCCGGAAGCCCGGTCGTCCTCTGACCGGCGGCATCGGGCAAGGGACCGAAGCTCCGGAGGCCGTCGGTTGACAGCAGCAGATCATGCGATGCGACCTGGAGATCGTCCGAGGACCGCCACTGGATGCGGAACCGCGATCCGGCGCGAATGACCTCTCCGCCATCGGGCGTGAGAACGGTCACCTGAGGCGGCGTTGAATCAACGGTGAAATCGGCATCGCTGTCGTCAACCGCGCGCCGGTTCTGCGTATCGGTGCAGGCGACGCGAATGCGTCCCTGTCGGGTCGAGATCGTGCCGGGCGCCCAGAGATACGACGATTGCGTTCCCGGCAGATTCCCGGCAAGCAGGGTATAAGTTGCGCCTCCGTCGGTCGAGAGCAAAACATCGCACGCCGTGATCGTGCCGAGCGCCGACCAGAGGATACGAAATCGCGAGCTGCCGGGCACGATCTCACCGCCGTTGGGGATGAGGACGGTCACCACCGGCGCGTTGGGATCAATGGTGAAATCGCCGTCGCTGTCATCCTGACCTACATTGTTGGCGGCATCTCGCACGACGACGCGAATCCGGGCCCGGCTGGTGAGGAGATCGCGAGGAACATCCCAGCAGAATCGTTCCGTTGGCCCGGACGTGGTGCCGATCTGATTAAACGTCGCTCCGCCATCGGTGGAGAGCAGGATGTCCGAGGCGACCACGCCGACGTTGTCGGAGGCGGTCCAAGTGATGCAGAACGTCGTCCCCGAACGGATCGCTTCGCCGCCGTTGGGCAGAACGACCGTAACCGTCGGCGCGACGAGATCCACGACGAAGTTCTCGGAAAACTCCGACGTATCGCCGCGGAAATCGGTGGCCGTGACCGTGATCCAGTCTCCGTCAGACCGGCCGAGGACGGTCAGGGCGAAGCGGCCCCGCGCATCTGCTTTCGTGCTGCCGAGGAAGGTGCGTCCCTCGCCTCGTCCACTCGGGTCGGGATCTGCGAGGAAGGCTTCAATGGTCGCGCCTTCAGGAGCCGTGGCCGGGAAGATGCCGCTGACGGTAACGCTCCCGCCTCCGTTGTTCGTCACGGCGGTGATCCGGGGCAGCACCTCCGTGCCGCCACGATCAATGCCCAGACCCTCGTTAGCGAAGATCGAGTTGCGCGACACCTGGTTGCCGGAACTCGAAGTGAGGATCTTCACGCCGGCGCCGCGATTGTGCGCGATGGTGTTATCCTGGACGAGATTTTGGCCGGCATGCCCCTCGGCGCTGAGAATGAGCACGCCGTTACCGCCGTTAGGTCGCGCCTCCGCGCCCGTGGCATCCAGACCGATGATGTTGAAGGTGAGGCGATTGCTGCTCGAATTCAAAATCTTGACGCCGTCGCCGGCGTTGCCGCTGATGACGTTGCGACCGGCGCGACTGCTGCTTCCGATCTGATTATTGCTGCCTCCGCTAATGGTCACGCCATCGCCGCCATTGCCAAGAGCCGCGCGTCCCCCGGCATCGAGGCCGATGATGTTGCCGACAATGAGATTTCCCTGTCCGTCCCGGCTGATGAGCACACCCGCCGAGCCGTTACCGGAAATCACATTGCCTGCTCCCTCGTCTTCTCCGCCAATGGTGTTATTTTGCGAGCCGTCATCGAGAAGGATTCCCACGCCGCTATTGCCCACCGCCGCGCGCCCCTCGGCATCGGTGCCGATGAGATTGCCCTCGATACGAATGAGTGCGCTCCGAATGAGCGTGATGCCATTGCCGCCATTGCCGGAGATGATGTTCCGCGCCGCCCGATCCGGTCCCCCGATGACACTGTTTCGGGCATTGACGAGCAGAATTCCGTCCCCGTTGTTGCCTCCGCGCTCATCCTCTCGAAGACTCAGGCCGATGCGATTCCGTTGAATGCGCGTGCCGGCGCTCTGCTCAACCGAGATTCCGTTTCGTCCGTTGGCGATGATGAGGTTTCCGGCTCCTTCGCCCGTTCCGCCGATGATCGTATTCTCGGCTCCACTGACGGCGATTCCATCGCCGCCATTACCCAATCGGCGACCGGCGACGATGGCGCCGATGAGGTTATTTATGATCTGCGTCTGACGCACGCCCGCGCCGATGTCAATCCCGTTACTTCCGTTGCCGGCGATCAGATTGCGATCGGCGGTGGCGGGCCCTCCGATGAGAGTGTTTTCCACGGCGCGACCGGAGAGTGCGATCCCGGCCAGTCCATTGCCGGGCAGACGCGGTGCCGCCGGATCAAAACCTATGATGCAGCCCGCGACGATGTTGCCCGTGACCGGCGCATCGGTGCCGCTGATCTTCACCCCGTTTCCACCGAACCCGGTGATGATGAGGCCACGCACGACATTGAGGCTGGAGGTAATCGTCACGCCGTCGGCAGCGCCGATCTGAGAACCCTCCAGCACAACGATCGGCGTCGTCGAGAACCCTCGTTGCGTCGTTCCATCAATGGTCGTTCCCCCATCGGTGAGGGCGGGCAGGGGGCCGAGCGCCGAATTGAGTCGTAGGACAAAACGATCGCCCGTCTTTTCCGCATCCGGGATGTCAAAGCCGATCACATCCGGGGCGCCACTGCCCCGACCCGAGGGGACATCCGAATTGGGCGGATTGCCGTTAGCTGCCAGAATGGCTTCGCGGAGAGTCACCTTACCGTCCTGAGCGATTCCATCGGCGGCGGTGTTTACGACGATGGTGGGAGGAGCAGTGAGTGAGACGACGAGACTGGCTCCACCGATCTTCGCCACCGCCAGATCATCCAGCCCGTCCGTGTTAAATCGTCCGGCAGTGAGAGCGACCGGCTGACCCTGCACGTCAAGACTGACGGGTGACTGGAACGACCCGCTGCCCGTGGCCAGAAAGAGAAGGACCTGATTCCTCCGCACGTCAACGACGGCGAGGTCGGGCAGTCCATCGCCGTTGAAATTAGCTCTGGTCAGCGGACCGGGTTCGACGCCCGCCGCCAGGGAGGTTGGACCGGAGAACTGCCGTCCGGCGCGCCCCATCCAAACGCTCAATTGCCCCATTCCGCGTTCGGTGGCGATGAGATCGAGCCAGCCATCTCCATTGATATCGGCCAGGGTCAGATCATCCAGTGGCGCCGCTGTTGGAATATACCACGGCGGAGTCAGACCGCCCGCCGACCGACCATAGAGAAGGGCCACTCCACTGGAAGGACCGCGATAGATCACGACGGCATCCCGCACGCCATCCCGGTCCACATCCTCAGCACGAACGCCACCGAGTCTCATCGAACTAGCATCAAGCGCCAGGGAGATGAACTGGGCCTGACCCCATCGGCCTCCCCCCACTCCCGGCAGAAGAGCCAGCAACGGCGAATCCGTCGCTGCAAGTAAATCCTTCACCCCATCGCGTGTGAAATCGGCCCAGGCGAGTCCGGTCACCGCCAATCCCAGATCCACCGTGTTTTTCAATAGCAGACTGCCACTTTCGCTGCCCGCGTAGAGGGTCAGGATCGTCGCATCGCTGTAGCCGACAACGACATCATCGAAACCGTCTCCGGTGACATCCTCAACGACCAGCGCTGAGGGCGTCTCTCCGCTCAGGCGAACTCTCAGAGGAGCCAGAAACTCACCCTGACCGCGTCCCAAGCGAACGGCCAGTTCCCCACCGCCCGCTTGAGTGAAGCCGATGACCAGATCCACAAGGCCATCCCCGTTGATGTCTCCCTGAGCGAGGACCGTGGGCGTGAGGGGCGAATACCCGCCGTCTCGTTCTCCACGATCTCCTCGCTCGGTGGCGGCTTCGATGCCATCCTGTAACGTGATCTGCGGGGCCCCGCGGCCGCTCGCCCGCAAACCAATCGTCGGTGAGAATTCCTTTTCCTGAGGAGAAGTCATCACCCGATCAGCTTTCACCATCGGGAAACTGCACAGCATGAGGAAGGCGAAAACAGGGATGCGATGTCCTCTCGCCCGGCTTTTCATGATCACCTCTCCATTACCGTTTTAGTCTTCAGTCTTCTGCAGGAAAGTCGGCCAGATTGTAAAGATGAATCAAGCCGTTGTCAAGCAATGTTTTCGCCGATGAGAATAGCGAACATCCGAAAGTGCCCAGCAAAGGCGACTTCTGACGGGACGACTGAGACCCAACTACCCGGTGAAAACAGATGATCCCATCCATCGGGATTTAGGGCCGGCAGGGGAGCGACGATCTTTCGGGAAAGGGCATCCCCTGAAGGCCATGGCGGTGAAGGCGGAACGGGGAGTGGACCTTCAGGGGATGGTGGTATATCTCAGGGGGTCTATCAACACAGAGGCGAGCGAAAAATTGCACGAGTTGATCGGGCGACGCTTTCCAACGATGTTGAGAAAATCGCGTTCGCTGGACTCACCGAACGCATGCCTTCTCCTCACTTTGTGATCGTCCAGGACAGGCTCGCCGAGAGAGCACGTGCGGGATCACGACGCACAAGCGGCGTGGGATCGCTGACCGTGACCGTAATTGTATGCTGCCCACGAGCCAGGCCGTCGAGCGAAAGAGCCAGCGTTGAATCGGTGTGATCGAGGATCGCACCATCGAGCGCCCAGGTGATGCGGAGCGAGTGGCCGACTGGCTGAATCGGTGTGACGGTGAAAACTACAGAGGTGCTCCCGGTCAGTGATAGGCTCCCCTTCGCCTGAGGGGTCACGGATTCAATGGGGCGAAAGTAGGTGTACAATCGCTTGATGATCTGCTCGGTGCACACGGGACAGAAGGGAGCGGAGATCGTTCTCATCCTGCAGGTACGGCTGGGGCGATAGACTCCGACGCGAGAGCCCATCCCGCCCGGGAAGAGTCCGACGCGCTCGGAACCGGAATCAATCCAGTAATCCCACTTCCCGACTTTCTTGAGCCCCTCAACCGTCGCCTGAAGCGTCACGTTCACCTGCGTCGGCTCGCGCAGAGGCGGAGCCTGCCGACCGTCGCTTTCATCGCCAAGAAAGCCCAGGGAATGGCCCAACTCATGAACCAAAAGGTCCTTGCTGACAGGGTTCGTCGTCACGACGGTGAAGTTGTGCAACGGCCCGGAGGAGCCGCCGAACTGAGGATCGTTGGCGAGAACCACAATCGCATCAGCCTGCGGTACGAGTGCTGCTGCTTGATAGACTTTGTACTCACTCTCCAGCGGCAGATAAACGGCCTGGGAGATGCCGCCATAGTTGAAGGTCAGGTCAAGCGCTGTGTCCCGGAAAAGATTTTGCTCCGGATGATCAATGCCCGACTGCCGGGAAATGACGTTGACCTTGTGGATGTTGAACATCTGCCGGTAGTTTGAGAACGGCGGCGTGCTGAGAAGATACTCGCTCATGGCGCGAACATCCCGATCGTATTTGCCCATGTCGGCGGCCTGATAGCCGTCTCCAAGAAATACGATGTCGAAACGATTGCTCGCGGGACCATTGTCGAGGACGGTCTCGGTCGTATAGGGAGGAAGGCCGCTACTTGCCCAACTCTCCGAACCGGTCGCTGTGAGATCAATCGTTCCAACCACTCTGTCTTTCGACCATACCTGAAGCAGGCTCAGAGAGTGATCCGAAGGAACTCGCACCGGCAGGAGAGTTGCCGAAACGGGAATCCGCTGGCTCACCAGTTGGCCATCCGGCATCAGCTCATGCGCCGATACCGCGAGGTCCTCGTCCGAAAGAGCCGCGACCACCATCTTCTCCATCCCCGCCGCGAGGTCAATGCGAAGACGTCCATCTCCCGGTGAGGCGTAGGGGACGGGGAGTACCTGACGACCCACCACTTCCCAGGACACACCGTCGAATTTGACGAGAAGTTGTTCTGTCCCCGCCGTGGGCACGAGGATGTTCTGACTGTGAACCACAAGCGGTATCGCCGAGGAAAGAATATAAGCGGTCAGGCTGAGAGCGAGCATCTGCCTCGCCTTCACCCGGAACGTCTGTGTCATTGTCATCGGCTCTTTACCTCCGCCGATCAAAAAGCAAGTGGCGTACCGCAAGCGGAGGAAATGGAACGACGACCTTGATGCTCGATCTCCGGGGAGCAGGATGGCTCACTCCATCCTGAAACCACTGAAGAACTTAAGTGCAATGCCCGAGCAGAACGAAGAGGCGCTCGCTGGCAGGTCCCGCAGAGCTTCCGGCCGGCTTGTGCGCTTCATGCGTGAAACTTTGAGATCATCCGATTTTCATGGCTGAAACATGTCCCCGGCGCGCCTTCACGGCTTCTCCAACGAGCTGTCTCCCACGAGTTCCCCTGTGCGTAGTCTGAAAAATCACGGTGATGCTGGAGAGCGCACCCTTATTCGATCTGAATTCCGCAGGAATCAGGCATCGCTTTTGAGCAAAGACGGGGAAATGTGCGAATGGTAAACCTGGGGCTTTTGCGGAATCCTACCAACGACTTTTTTCTCTTTACGCCTACTGCTGGAATGGATCGCGCAGACTCACCAATCCACGACAGATGCGCGAACTGCAAAATCCACACGACATCTTCATTGGTCGTCCATGGCGGCGGGGGCAAAGATCGTGCTGGGAAGAGTGAACCCAGCGCGTTGCAGTTTTTCCGCAAATCGCGGGCGAATTCCCGTTGCCCGGAATTCACCGATGACCCGACCGTCCTGGATCCCCAGGCGCTCGAAGACGAAGATGTCCTGCATGGAGATAATGTCCCCCTCCATGCCCGTGATCTCGCTGATCGAAATGACCTTGCGAGTCCCGTCGCTCAGTCGGGCCACCTGGATGATCAGGTTGATCGCCGAGGCGATCTGTTGACGAATGGCCTTCTCCGAAAGCTTCAGCCCGGCCATCATGCACATGGTCTCCAATCGGGCCAGGGCATCGCGGGGCGAGTTGGCGTGAATCGTCGCCAGGCTCCCGTCATGCCCCGTGTTCATCGCCTGAAGCATATCTATCGCCTCGGCCCCTCGCACCTCCCCCAGGATGATCCGATCCGGCCTCATCCGCAGGCTGTTGCGCACCAGATCCCGCTGCGTCACCTCCCCCTTCCCCTCGATGTTCGGAGGCCGCGTCTCCAGCCGCACCACGTGCTCCTGTTGCAGTTGCAGCTCGGCCGAATCCTCAATGGTGATGATCCGCTCGTCCGACGGAATGAACGATGACAGCGCGTTCAAAAGCGTCGTCTTTCCCGCTCCGGTGCCGCCCGAAATGATGATGTTCAACCGGCACTTCACACACCCTTCCAGGAGCCGCGCAATGGCTGGGGTCAACGTCCCTTTTTTGATCAGCTCCTCGATTGATGGCTTCACCGTCCCAAACCGGCGAATGGAGAGGATGGGTCCGTCAATGGCCAGCGGCGGGATGATGGCGTTGACGCGCGACCCATCGGGCAACCGCGCATCCACCATCGGCGAGGACTCATCAATCCGCCGTCCCACCCGCGACACGATCCGATCTATGATCTGCATCAGGTGCTCGTCGTCCTTGAACATGACATCGGTCAGTTGGAGCTTGCCGAACCGCTCGACGTAGACCTGCTTGTAGGTGTTGACCAGAATGTCCGAGATGGTCGGATCGTTCAGCAACGGCTCCAGCGGACCCAAACCGAACAGCTCATCGCGCACTTCGACCACGATGCGCTCGCGCTCGGCCATGCTGAGCGGAACGGACCGGGCTTCCAGCATCTCTTGGACGATCCGGCTGATTTCGGCCTGCAGAACGGCCGGTTCAATGGTGTCGAGTTTAGTGAGATCGAGGCGCCTGATTAAATCCTGATGGATTTGCGTCTTGAGTTCCTGATAGACGTCACGCCGGGCGACAGGTGGGCGGGGCAGCGCGATGACTTCGCGGATGACGGGTTGAGCAACGGGCAGAGCGCTCTCGCCGGCGTCGGCAAACGCGGCACCACTCTTCCCGTTACCGCCGGGTGAGTCTGCACCGTTGCCGCTTTTGACTTCTCCCCCCTTTTCGGGAACGACCCCGATAATTCGATTCTTCAATGCGCTCATCTACACCTCCACTCGGCGTAAAAGCAAATACTGTGCCTCGCCCCCGACCGAGTGCGGAGGAATCGGACGGTGAGGAGAAGCGGAGCGAACGATCTCTCAGCAGGACAAGCGGTTGATGAACAGAAAGAGATTTCATCATGATGCCCCCTTCCGTCGGCACGAGACCGGCACCACGGTGCCGATTTCACATCTGAAATATCCGGCCGGTTCAAGGTTGCACCCGTGAAAAATGCAGGCCCATTGACCGAACAAATCCAGAGCCCGCCTGAGAACGGATTGTGGAAGTTTTTCTGTCGCCTGCGGCGACGGCCGGGAGCTGATCGCCACCCGATCACCGACGGCCATGAATACGGATACTCTTGATCGGTGTGAATTCGTGCGCATCAGTGGAGATTCTCGGGGGAGGCGTTCGAGGAGTTAGCCTGTGATTCTGAGAGGAGGGAATTCGGCGCTCCAGAGCGACAGTGAAACGTTCTCAAACGTATCGCGACTCTTGCTGAGGAGCAACGGGGTGCATCTGTGTTCGAAGCTCGGCGGTGTGGAGGAGGCGTCTAGGAGTCACTGTCGGAGTGTGAGGCCCGTTTCGTCCTTGGCTTGGTCACGTCGTACTTCTTCATCTTGCGCCAGAGGGTGGTGCGACTCATGCCGAGGTCCCTGGCCGCTTTTTCCAGGTTCCATTGATTTCGCTCAATGGCCTCGACGATCAAATCGCGCTCGACGTCGTTGAGGGCCCGCTCGATCTCCTTTTTCGGCGGGTTATAACTGTGCTCGCGCACCGAGGGGGGAAGTTCGGCGGGCGTGATCCATTCTCCCGAGGCCATGGCGACGGCCTGCTCGACGATGTTCTCCAGCTCGCGGATATTGCCGGGGAAGTCGTAATTGATGAGCAGCGACAGCGCCTGTTCGGTGAACCCGATTAGCGGCTTGCGCTCGCGCTCGCTGTAAATCCGAAGAAAATGATTGGCCAGTAGAGGAATATCCCCGCGCCGGGCCCGCAGCGGCGGCAGATGGATCGAGATCACATTCAGGCGATAGAAGAGGTCCTCACGAAATTCTTTTCGCTTGATGGCCTCCTCGAGGTTGCGATTGGTGGCGGCGATGAATCGCACATCCACGGTGATGGTTCGATTTTCGCCCAATCGCCGAATGGTTTTGTCTTCGAGCGTCCGCAGCAGTTTGACCTGGATCGAAAGCGGCGTATCGCCGATTTCATCGAGAAAGAGCGTTCCTCCGTGAGCCTCCTCGATCAGGCCGCGACGGGCGGAGATCGCGCCGGTGAACGCGCCTTTGGCGTGACCGAACAATTCGCTTTCGAGAAGCTGCTCGGGGAAGGCGGCACAATTGATGGAGATGAACGGTCTGTCGGCCCGACGGCTCAGGTTGTGAATCGCTTTGGCGATGAGTTCTTTACCGGTACCGGTCTCGCCGGTAATGAGAACGGTCGCCTCGGTGGGTGCGATTTTTTTCACCTTCTCCAGAACGCGGAGCAGTTCCTTACTCTCGCCAATGATGTTCTCAAAGCCAAACCGGCGCTGGAATTGCTCGCGCAGTATTTCCACCTCCTTGCGGAGCTGCTTCCTCTCCAGGACATTGCGAATTCGATGCGTCAGCTCCTCCAGTTGGAACGGTTTGGTGATGTAATCGCATGCCCCGAGTTTCATCGCTTGAACGGCCGTTTCAACCGTCGCGTAGGCCGTCATCATCATCACTTCGGTTTCGGTCGAAGCCGAGCGAATCTGCTTGACAAGGTCCATGCCCGAATCGGGACCGATCTTCAAGTCCGTGAGAACAAGGTCATAGACCTCCCGCCCGATCTTGGCCAGGGCTTCGGAGACGCTGGCCGCCGTGTCCAGGCGGTATCCTTCCAGTTCCAGGACATCAGTGAGAAGGCGGCGGACGGGCTCCTCATCGTCCACCACGAGGATTCGGAAATGGCTCGGTTCCATGATGCTCCTTCCGGCGTCATCGTCTGAGGGTGATGCCCCGTTCCGGCTGACACCAACCACCCGTGAGTAATGATTTTACTCAGTCGCTCCGTAAAAGCCAACGGGAAGCATCTACTTGCTCAGACAGGTGACAGTAGCCACTGCTTGACGCAGTTCGTGCAGCTTGGGAGGCTTGCTGAGGATGAAATCCACTTCCGCCGGGACGTTTCCTTCGGCTCCGAAACGTTTGCCCCAACCGGTGAGCAGGATCACCGGTGTAGCAGCCGACGTCCGTTTCACGAGTCGGGCGACCTCCCGGCCATCAAGATGCGGCATCCCCAGGTCCGTGATCACAACATCGAAGGGACGGCCCTGCTGCTGCGCCGCGTAAAAGGTTTCCATCCCCTCGTGTCCACCTTCAGCGACCTCCACCCTGTGGCCATCAATCTCCAGCATCTCTTTGATCAAATCGAGCACGGCAGGCTCATCATCAATAGCCAGGATGTGGAGCGGGCGGATCCCTCCAACGTGGTCCTCTCGTGCCGCTGCTCGGGTGGGCGACACCACAGGCTGGAGAGGGAAGATCAACCGAACTGTCGTTCCCTTTCCCAGTTCGCTCTCGATCTCGATCTCTCCATTATGTCGCTGCATGATGCCATAAACCATCGCCAGCCCCAGCCCCGTTCCTTTCTCCCCCTTCGTCGTGTAGAACGGTTCGAGGCAGCGGTCCCGGGTTTTTTCATCCATCCCGGTTCCGGTATCGCTCACCTCGATGACAAGCTCTGTGAAAGAGGCGGGGACTGCTCCTTCGGGGGGCTCCCGCGTCGGCCGTGAAGCGGCCTGACGGGTGTAGGATCGAAGGGTGATCGTCCCACCGAGGGGCATTGCATCAACGGCGTTCAAAATGAGATTGGTCAGAGCCTCACGGATTTCACTTTCGATGCCAGGCAGCGGAGGAAGATCGGGTGCCACATCGGTCTTCACATCAATCACAATGCCGCGTTCCTGTGGCATATCGCGCCAGCGCGGGCGGGTCAACTCGACGACCTGTCTCACGACCTCAGCGACATTGACGGGCAGGACGATCTCCTGCTCTTCCCGCTGGCGATAGAACTCCCTCATACGGGTGACAATCTGCGCGATGTCCAGACCGGAAGTCTTGATCATCTGAAGGTAATGTCGTAGGCGCTCCGGCAGGTTCTCCTGCTCCAGAAGCAGATCGGCGTATCCGACAATGGGCGACAGGGCGTTACTGATGTCGTGGGCGATGCCCGAGGCCATCTGTCCCAGAGCCTGCAATCGTTCATGTTGCATGAGCGCGTGCTGAGTGCGGCGGAGATCGTCGTAAGCCCGTTGCACGTGCTGGCGTAATCGCGCCTGATGAGCGGCCAGCGAGATATGCTGGCGCAGCATCTGGAGGAATTCGATCTCCTGGGGCTGAAAGCCATCGGTGGGCTGACGGGCGACAATCAGGATGCCTTCGGGAGACTCTCCCGCCCCCAAGGGCACAGCCACCAGCGACCCCAGCCCCGCTTGAGCCAGTACTGCCCCTACGGCTGCCCGGGAGGATCGCAAATCGCTGAGGGAGACGACCTGGCCTTCCAAACAGCGGGCAAGTTCTCCCAGGTCCGACAGCTCCATAATCGCACTCGAGAGGAAGGGGACTCGGGGGGCAAATAAAGGATCTCGGCTTCGCGTCGCCGTGAAGGCAAACGTTTTAGCGCTTGCATCCAGGAGACCGATCCCGACAAAATCCACCGGCAAATCCTCCACCAGCCGTTCTGCGACGACCTCAAAAATGCTTTCCAGTTCCGCCTGAGCAAGGATAGCCTGAGTGATGTGGCTGAGGAGGGTGATGCGGCTGAGCTGTTGTCGGAGCCCCTCTTCAGCCCGCCGGCGCTCGGTGATGTCTGTGGCCATGGCTCCTAAGTAAAGCCGTCCGACGGCATCCTGAAAGGGAAAGGAAAAGACAAGCAACTCGGCGGGCGAGCCATCAGGCCGCAGTATCCTCAAAGATAGCTCCATCGGTCGCCCCTCGGACAAAACGAGGATGTCAGTGCAACGGAACTGATGGGCCGTCTCAGTCGGCCAGAGATCGGCGTCCGTTTTCCCCAACACGTCGTCAAGGGTCCTCTGAAAGAAACGCTCGAAGGTTTGGTTCACGTAGACGTACCGTCCCGCTGCATCCTTCATGAACGCGATGGCCGGACTGTGATTCATGAATGCCTCGAACCGCGCCTCACTTTCTCGAAGCTGCTGCTCCACTCGTTTGCACTCGGTGATGTCCTCGACCATTCCCAGAGCATAGCCGATCTCGCCCTGCATCTGAAGCGTCGTCACAGTTAAGTTCGCCCAGCGAATTTCCCCCGTTTTCCTGACGTATCGCTTCTCTGAGCGATAACAGGTCAGTTGCCTGGTGAGGAGTTTTTGGAAAGCCGCCAGATCTTCCGCAATGTCTTCCGGGTGGGTGACGTCCATGAAAGTGAGACCGGTCAGCTCCGTCACGGTGTAGCCGAGCATATCCGCGAGGGCCTGATTGGCCTCGACTATGCGGCCATCCTGATTGATGAGCGCTATGCCGATGGGAGCCTCCTCGAACAGTTTGCGGAATCGTTCTTCGCTCTCTTGCTGAGAATCTTCCGCCCGCTCACGCTCCACCCGTTCTTCGACTTCCCGCAAAGCGCGACGGACCACCGGAGCTAACCGGCTCAACCGATCTTTCAGGACGTAATCGGTCGCACCACTATTGAGGGACTCAATCGCCCGCTCCTCTCCGATGGCCCCGGAAACGACAATGTAAGGAACGCGCGGACACTTCCGTTGAGCCAGAGATAAAGCCGCTAACCCATCGAAGGTAGGAAGGCTGAACTCCAAGATGATCAGATCCGGCCGGAACTCATCGAGGGCAGACGCAAAGGCCGTCTGGGTCTCGACCCTCAACGATTCAAAAGCGTACCCCGCTTTCTCCAGTTCCCGACGGATCAACTCTGTATCATGCGGGTCATCCCCCAGGATGAGGATCCGAAGCTTTTCGTCCATGTGCCTCCTTTCTGGCAAACGTCCTCATCGGATGGAAGCCCCTGCCCCGCTTCCACCGGCACCGGACGGCACCAATAATCTAGTGGCGCAAGCTTTCCGGCATGCACAGAAGCCGCAGATTCGAAAATCTGCCCTCCTCTGGATTAAGCTTTTCACCCATGCGTACGTGCGCCCCGAACAGTACGGTGATCGTCATTCCCTATTCCCCTCAACCTACGGCCCGCTCCAGCGGTCAAAGGAGTCGCAATACGACGCCGCCTATATTATACACGGGATTGAGGAGAGAACGAGGATACTCGCATCCTGTTCGGTGGGAACCCTTGAGTTTGCCGTGAGCTGGCGTGACCTGTATGCTAAAAAATGATGAAACCCGGGGCGACGCGGACGCCTGAATCTGCGGAAAATACGGGTGGAAACCCGCGCTCTTGAATCGGATGGCCGATCCCTTTACACGCCGTGGTTGCGCAGCTATCATCGAGGAGCGATGAAGTTGGCTGCTCCATTTGCGCGCATCTTCAAGCGAGCAGTGCCACAGCCGGGCGACCATCGGGTTCTCCGGGACTTCAATCGCTCGCTGATGCTCATCGTTGATCCGGAAGCGCTCCAGGCGAGCATCGCCGCTCGAATTCAAGAACTGTTCCGGCCCGAGCGCATCCTGATTTTTCACAGCGACCCCGAGAGGGAAATCTTCTCCCTCGGCTTTGCTTCCGGGGTGACGGCGGAAGAAGTGACAGGCGCGCACCTGCGGCGGCAGGGGCAACTGGCCCGTTGGTTGCTGGTCAATGAAACGTGTCTCGTTGTGCCGGAGCAGCGCGGTGTCTATGAATATCTGAGCGAGGACGAGCAACGGCTGCTGGACCGATTGCAGATTCGCATCTGTGTTCCGCTGATCGCGCTGAATCGCCTGGCGGGAGTCATCATGCTCGGCTGGTCGCAGCCCGATTGGATGCTCGATCATTCTGAGCGCGAGCTGTTGCGGTTGCTGGGCAGTCAGGCGGGCCTGGCCCTGGAAAATGCCGTGCTCTCGCGCCAGCAGCAGGATCGTCTCCGGCGGCTCTATCGAGCGGAACGGTTGGCCGCCGCCGGGCAGCTCGCCGCCGGCGTCGCCCACGAGATCCGAAATCCCCTGACGGCCATCCGGTCCACCATCCAATACATCTTGCGCGACTACCCGGAGGGCAGTCCAAAACGGGACCTGATCCACGAACTGCTCAGCGAAGTGGATCGGATTGATCGAACCGTCAACGGGTTGCTCAGCCTGACCCGCTCGAGCCCCTTCAATCCCGAACCGGTGGACGTGGTGGATCTTTTGCAGGAGTTGCTGGTTCTGGTGAGGATTCAGGCCGAGCGCCAGAACGTTCGGATCGAAGAGCACTATGATCGGCGCTCCCTGCGCGTCCTCGGCGAAGCCAATCAACTGAAGCAACTCTTCCTCAACCTCTTCGTGAATGCCCTCCAGGCGATGCCCCAGGGAGGAACACTCTCGGTCAGTGTTACGTCGTCGGCGTGGTCGCCGCAGGGATGGCTGCAGATCACCGTTCGAGATACCGGGATCGGCATCCCGCCGGAAAATCTGGACAAAGTGTTCGATCCCTTCTTCACCACCAAGCGCGACGGGACTGGCCTGGGCCTTTTCCTCGGCTATGGGATCGTCGAGCGTCACGGCGGAGAAATTGAACTTCAGAGCCGCGTCGGCGAGGGAACAACGGTGACGATTCGTCTGCCCCTGATCAAACACGAGGGGGAGAGAGTCGGCGCGGTGGGGGAATCGGCGCGATGAACCGCATCCTGATCGTTGACGACGAGAAACAGATTCGGCGCATCCTGTCGGTATTGCTTGCCGAGCGCGGATATGAGGTGGCCGAGGCCGAATCGGGAGAGGAGGCGCTCTCCCGGTTCTCCGACTTGCGCCCGACTCTCGTTTTGCTCGATCTCAGTTTGCCCGGCATGGACGGCCTGGAAGTGCTGCGGCAGTTGCTCCAGCGCGATCCTCAGCTCGATTGCATCATCATGACGGCCTACGGGACGATCCGCACGGCGGTCGAAGCCATGCGCCTGGGAGCCTTCGACTATTTGACCAAACCGTTCGATAATGACGAGCTGCTGCTCATCATCGAACGGGCGCTGGAACGGCGCCGATTGCGGGCCGAAGTCGAAGAGTTGCGGACCGAGTTGCATGCCCGCTATGGCTTGAGCGAGATCATCGGGATCAGTCCGGCGATGCGGGAGATCCTTCGGCTGGTGGCGCGAGCGGCTGAGACCGATATGACCGTTTTGATCAGCGGGGAGTCGGGAACGGGAAAAGAGGTCATTGCCCGCGCCCTCCACCGGCAGAGCAAGCGCGCTGCCGGCCCGTTTGTCGCCGTCAATTGCGGTGCCATCCCACCGACGTTGTTTGAGGCCGAATTCTTCGGCTATGAGAAGGGAGCGTTCACCGATGCCCGGCAGAGCCGCCCGGGGAAATTCGAGCTGGCTGCGGGAGGAACGCTCTTTCTGGACGAGGTCGGGGATATTCCCCTTGAAGCGCAGGGGAAACTCCTGCGGGCGCTCGAAGAGCGGGCGGTCACGCGATTGGGTGCAGGCAATCCCACTCCGGTTGATGTCCGCGTCGTTGCCGCCACGCATAAGGACCTGGAACAGGCCATGGCGCGAGGCGAGTTCCGCGACGATCTCTACTGGCGATTGAACGTCGTCAGAATCCATCTCCCGCCTTTGCGAGAACGGCGAGAGGATATTCCCCTGCTGCTCGATCATCTCCTCGATCGCTTGAATCGCGAGCTGGGCGTGGGCGTTGTGGCGATCACCTCCGAGGCGCGGCAGCTCCTGATCGAGTATGACTGGCCGGGAAACGTGCGCGAGATGGAGAATACGCTCCGCCAGGCCATGCTCCTGTGCGAAGGAGGGACCATCACCGCCGACGACCTCCCGCCACGCATTCGCGGGGAGACGTCAGCGAAGGCTCCCCACTGGGCCGATGAATTCAGCCATCTGACGCTCGCTGACGCCGTGCGGCGAGCCAGCGAGCACCTGGAGAAGCGACTGATCCTCGCGCGTCTGGCTCAGTACGGCGGCAATCGAACGCTCACCGCCGAAAGCCTCGGCATCAGCCGCAAGACGCTCTTCAACAAAATGCGCCAGTACGGAATCGCCGGCGCCGAGCAAGAAGCCCAGGATGAGAGCGGCCACTGATTGCGCCCGCTGCGTAATGGCGGCCTTCCAAATGCACCAGCTCGCATGATGCGGACGCTCCCGACCTCCGGCCGAGAACCATATTTCCAAAAGCTTTCACGGTTGAGGAACACGCCTTTGCTTTTGTTGCTTTTGCCCGAGCACGGGCAGAGCGTCATGAGACAAGGCCCCGAGTGCGCCCCTTCGGCCAGGACCTCTGGATTTTGCCGGGCAGAACCTCTGCTCCACCGGGGATGGTCGAGAAAACATCCTGCCGACGAAGAAGCGGTTGGAATCTTCCGGAAAAGGCAGTCTGATTCGCGCAGCACGAAGAGCGCAGCCCCATCACTTCCGGGGTACGGCATCGCCTCACAGCAGAGACTCGAGGACAACCCCTCGCTCCGTTCCGAGGGGCTGCGGCAGCAACGAGCGGATAAGCTCCAACGGCCCTCCACGCAACGGGCGGTCGGGGACGCGTTCGGTCCCGATAGAATCTGAGGGATTCATCGGCGTGTTTAACGGCCGAGGGCGGGCCGATAAGGTCCGACTGAAGGGGAAAAGTCCCGCGTGTGCCATTCTCGGGTTCTTCATGGCTTCATCCCGACCATCTCATCGCAACAAATCTCGCAGATTGATCTCCAGCCCGGGGAACAGTCCAGGTTGAAACGTCTCCCCTTCGCTGACGCTTGCCGTGCGCAAGTAGCCTTTCTCCTCGGCATGATATTCCTCGATGGTCAGGGCATCCGGATCCACGATCCAGTACCAGGGAACTCCGGCTGCAAAGTAGGCGTTGAACTTCACCACGCGATCCCTGGCCAAGCTGTGCGGCGAGAGAATCTCTGCCACCAAGTCAGGCGCCCCATGAATTTTCCCATCCTCCTCGTGGTAACGGTCCTGGTGCTCCGGGCTCAGGTAAACGATGTCAGGGATGTAGATGCGGTCCCCAGTCAGAAGAACGTCAATCTCAATCCACACAACACCGAGATGCTGAGCGCTGACGTGATTGTCCAAGGTCGCTCCCAGCCGCATGACGAGCTTCTGGTGCCTGGCATGTGGTCTCACCATGAGAATGGCTTCCCCCTGTTCAAACTCATAATCCGGTGGCCCCTCGGGTAAAGCGAGAAACTCTTCCTTGCTCATTCTCTGTTTGAGTGGATGAATGACCATCCTGCTTCCTCCGACATCAATTGCGGCTGATCAGGCGATCTACCGGAAGCCATCTTGGCTCATGTCTAAAGCGAGTGCGCAATATGGAGGAATCCACCACTCCTCGGTCGTTGCTGCACCGGTTCTAGACATGAGCCGCCATCTTTCGGCTGACTCAAAAAGCAAGCTTCATGCTATCACCCTCCTATCGGGGAGTCAACCGAGATGATCTCTCGTCAAATGTGTAACGGATTACACACGGGTGGGTAACCGATTACCCACCGCCAACGGGTATGGCCTTCTGCTTGGACTGAAAAATAACGACTTCGCTCCTCCGACGACTTTTGGCATGGTGCTTGCATTAAGCGAGCTGAGACGGTGTTATGTTAGAGAGATCGGTCTACTGTCTGATCTGTCGCCAGTGGGTGAGGGCAGTTAGCGTGGCCGAGGCGGGCCAGACAGAAGGCGTGCATCCCCGGACGATCTATCGCTGGATGGCACAAGGAAAAATCCATCGCCTTAAAACCTCCAGCAGACAAATCCATATCTGCGAGAATTCGCTTCGGGCCGACAAGCGACCGCGGGGCAACGACCGAAGGGCTTTCGGTGACGAGCGAATCACACGCTTGCTCGAGTTGATCGAAGAGAACTATCCCGATCCCCGATTGACGCTCAGCAGGGCAAGCCACTGGGTGGGACTGTCCATGGAATACGTTTCACGGCGATTCAAACAGGAGACGGGTTGTGGTTTCCGGCAATTTGTCAGGCGGGTGAGGGTAGAGAAAGCCGCTGTGTTGCTTGTGACAACCGGGCTCAGCATCAAGGAAGTTGCCGCGGCCGTGGGCTATATGCCCCACTGTGTCAGCGAGTTTGATCGTCATTTCAAAGAGACCTACGGACTAACGCCCACCCAATATCGTGCCACTGCAAGGAAGGTTCCTGAACAAGGCGGACAGGAGGGGGCTGGTGTCTAGGGGTGGTTGGTTCCGTGGGAGGAAATTTCTCAAAATTTTCGCTCGCCGGGAGGTTCCCGGCGGAACCTTTCACCTGGGTGGCACGAGCCTGGGCGGAGCCAGTTCTAGCAAGGTTTGGACAAAAGGCTTCCCATACCGGAGATTGGGGTTCGACGATTGGAAACTGGTTCCGGCAGGATTGGGACAAGAGGTGACTTCAATCAGCCCGCCATACGGTTTCGGCTAAAGACAAGAGTACCCAACCTCTGATCGGGAGGCGGTCGTGTCATGGGCGCTTCGCGTTTTCCCTTGACGGAAGGGGTTTGCCCAGTGCCGGTAACAGATGTCGCAAACTGTGACACCCGCGTACTCAACCCCTTGAATATCCTACTGCTGGCGAGAACAAAAAGAATCAACGGAAAGCAAAAACGATCAATTCAAAAGTGTTGACAACAATAGGCCCAGGGCGAAAATATGAAGGAGACAAACCAAAGGAGGTGAGCGATGGTAAGCATAAAGCAGGTGCTCATTACACTTGGCTTGGGGATTATCCTTACCCTTAATTTTGTTTTGTGGTTCTCACATCCTCTGTGCATATAATGGCACAGCAAACAGCTACAGGGAGGTGGGTTGACCTTGGTGGCGGTAAAGGAGCTTGTATCTGCCCAGACTGGAATGGCTGCCTGTGTATAAGACCAGGAGAAGACCAATAGTCACCCAGGCTCCTGGCTCCCGTACCAGAGCAGGAAGGCACACAGTGCCGGGGGTTCATATAGCTGTCCAAAAAGGTCACGAGTGAAGGTTAACGCGACTCCCCGGGTGCATAATGGGTCAAAGGCCTGAGCCTGAAGGTGGACCAGTGCAAGGCTTGCGGCTATCCGACTTTTGCTCATCTTGCACCCATTGCGGCGAAGAAGCTGATGACGAAGGATCAGGGTCTTTGCCACTTACCTCCTGAAGCGATTTAAAACCTTTGTTGGTCGTTCGGGGAAGCGATGAACCGTGGCCGTCCATTTACGATATATCTTGCCGTTCTCCCTCTCGGTGCATTTCTACTTCTTCACTCTGGTTCTAAGACAGAGGGGTTCATCAGTCACCCTCATGTCTTCAGCTCAGAAGAACCATCCGTGAGAGGCAATGAGACTTTCCAAAAAACCTTCAAGCTGGAGAAGGAATACGTGCTGGAGAAGAAAGCGGGTACTGTCAATCAACTCATTGTTGACAAAGAAGGATACCTCTGGATCCGAGATTGGGACGAGGGGAAGATCGAGAAATATGATCAGAACGGGAAACTCGTGAGCGCCATCGGGAGTGCCGGTCAGGGTCCGGGGCGATTCCTTTTGCTCGCCGGTTTCGCCGTGGACGAAGAGAGAAGTCAGGTGTTTGCCATTGATTTGCAGCAACATCGAGTGAACCTCTTCGCAGAGGATGGGAGATTCCTCAATTCCTGGATTGTTGCCCGGCCCGGCTACATGCCGCAGGCCATTGTGCTTGACAGCAAGCGAGGATTTTACTATCTGGGCGGTTCTCTCCCATTGAAGAAGTTTGTAAGCGAAGGAGCTCTCCACGTGCACAAGTATAAAATGGGAACGAACCAGTACCTGGGATCTTTTCTCGAAACTGATCGCAGCATTCACGAAAAGAATCTCTTCAATTACCTCGTCGTTTCCTCCCTCGACATAGATTCGCTGGGACATGTCTACTGCACTTTAGCACCCGTTTACAAGGTCTTCAAGATAAACACACAGCGGCGCGTGATACACTCTTTTGTTGGGAGGCATCGCTTCTATAAAGCTCCTCCCCTTTATCAGTCCGGTTTGAAGCCCCAGGAAATAAAAAAACTACGGGAGACGTGGACGCAGACTGATCGAGTCGTCATCGTAGGGGGGATGGCGATTCTGTCACTGGAGATGCACGAACCTTTTCCTTATGGCCTTGAGGTGTTTGACCTGAACGGGAACGTCCTCAGGACCGATCTCCTCACCAACGGGCGTTTGGTGGGAAAAGACCACGAAGGGAATCTCTATTTTGCGTTAGTCAAGAACGGGCGATACGTGATCGCCAAGTACAGGTTAACCCTCGGGGGAATAGGACAGCTCTTGCGTAAGGGAACAAACTAGCTTGCGGCTTTCCTGTCGGCTCTATGAACATGCAATCTCGCCTTCCCTCATTACTCTGCGTCGCTTTGGCTTTTCTTAATCTCTTGCTGCTGATTCGAACCCACCAAATGAAATCTTACCTCCAGAGCATCCCCTGGCATCCCAGCCCCAAAGGGGTATTCGAACTGCTGGAGAGATCGCGGTCTTGGAAAAGTACACACGGAGCGAATCCCTCTGTACAAACAGCCTCCCGGTACGTGCTTCTTCTCATCTTTGAACCCACCGACTGCTCGCTCTGCCTGGAAGAGCTCTTCACGCTCAATGAACTTCAAGGACAAGTACCTCGGCAGAGGCTACAAATCATAGGCGTCGCCTCTCATACTTCCACTGAGGAACTCCGAAAGCTGGCCGATGCCTATGGAGTGAGTTTCCCACTCCTCCTCGATGAGTCTTCATCGGCTCGGAGACTTCTGGGGCTGGCGGAGACGCCTTGGAAAGTTCTGGTGGATCGTGAAGATCATCGTATAATTTTTGATATGGGCCCCAGCCTCTGGGAAGTTGAGAGACAGTTTTTCTCTCTGAGAGTGATGCGGATCGTTAAGGGCTGAACTATGCTGAGGCTGCTGGTGAGAAAGGAGGTCCTCGAAAGCATCCTTTCATTCAAGTTTATCCTCGTCCTTGCGGTAACGATCACCTTGACCCTTCTGAGCATCAGCATGGGTCTGAACGAGTACTGGGCTCAAGTGAGAGCGCACAGTAACGTGGTGCAATTAAACAGGGATCAACTGGAACGTTCCACTGATTGGCATCAAGTCGGTCGCGCTGGAATCTTTGTCTCAAGGGTTCCCAGCTCGCCAGCGGTGTTCGCGACAGGAATTTTTGGGATTGCAGGCCAGGTAGCGAGAATCATAGATCGTGACGTGCCGGTAATTGAACGGGGACGCTTAGCCACCAATTCAGCCTTCATGCTCTTCGGGAGTTGGGATTTTCACTTTATGGTGAAAATCATTTTGAGTCTGGTGGCGTTGCTTTTTGCCTATGACGCCGTATCCGGGGAGAAAGAGATAGGTACCCTACGGTTGCTCTTAAGCAATCCCCTCCCGCGCAGCCGACTCATTCTCGGAAAGGCCTTGGGCAGATATCTTCCCCTCCTCACTGCTTTTACCCTCGCATTCATTCTTGGTGTGATATTTCTTTTTCTCCAAAGCGACATAACTTTTACGGTGAATGACCAACTGGGTATTCTTCTTATTTTTTTGGGCTCCTGCGTTTACCTTGGAGTCTGGTTCACCGTAGGACTTATGGCCTCATGTTTGACGAACCAGTCTCTAGTCTCTTTGCTTTTGTCATTATTCTTATGGATGTTGCTGATTTTTGCTATTCCCAAGGCGAGCATCTCTGTGGCAAGTTTTCTTCACCCCGTCCCCACCCCTGCCGAACTTGAGGCAAAGAAGGCCGCGTTGGCCAAGGATATGTATATCAAGCTCATGTTGAGCCAGGAGGAGCCCCTCCGACGCTGGATGAAGCGCCCTCCTGGGGACGTACCGGCTGAGGAGCTCTATCGAAGGCAGGTGGAATTCGAGAAGGAAGCTGGCCGCTTAAGACAACTGAACGAGGCGGAACATGCTGAGAAGCTCTATAGGCTCTACGAGCAATATCTGAGCGCACAAAGGGCCTTGGATCGAACAGCGTCTAGGTTGTCGCGTCTTTCTCCCTCTGGTTGCTATGACTATTTCATAACAGGGCTCGCTGGAACTGGTCCCCGTGATGCGGATTTTTTCCTCGATCAGCTAATCGAATACCAAAAGAGGTTTAGTAGCTTCATCAGTGATATGAAGCTTAAGCAGGAAATCGTCTATGTCGTCTACGTGCAGGAAGACCCATTCAAGCAAACGCGCCCTGATCTGAGTAAAATTCCTCCGTTTGATTATAAGACGCGGCCCTGGAGGGAGCGCTGGACATTAGGGATAGCGGATCTTGGCCTGCTGTGCCTGTATATCACGGTGTTGTTCTCCGTGACCTATCTGAGTTTCTTGAAATATGATCCAAGATGAGCTTTGCTCCCCCCGCGCTCGCTTCGTTGGTGTTATGGATGTCGGTCCTTGGGCTTGCCGCCTATTGGCGCTTTGAGCATTACGACCTCAGATGAGGACGTTCGGGGTCATCTTTCGCCAAGAGCTTCACCAGGCGCTGACGACGTTCGCTTCTCCCTTCATCCTGGTGACTTTGACCGCGCTCATCCCACCGAGCGCCCACATCCAGGCGCACTTTTACCAGCATGCCCTCTCGGATTATGCCCTTCGTCAAGCGGCCCATCGGGAGGAAACGACAAGCGGGCGGCTCATCATCACATGCCCGGTCCTCCCTCTCCTGCCCCTCTCCAATGGGCTTGTCGGCCGGCTGCCCGACGAGATCGTTCTCCTGCGTGAATCAGCTTCCTGGACACCAACCAGCGAGGACCTTCGATTCCTGGACTGGCTCTTCTCCGGGGTTGACTTGATCGTGATCGTGGGTGTGCTGATGACACTGATGGCCTCGCTCATGACATATAACACCGTGACGGGAGAGCGAGAGCAGGGCACGTTAAAGCAGGTCCTGTCTTACTCGCTCCCACGACATACCATCCTGGGAGGTAAGCTGGCAGCATCGGTTTTCCTCCTCACACTCAGCGTGTTCTATGCTGTTTCCCATACACCGCTTTGATCATCGCTTTCAGTGGCGGGATGTTTCGTCTCTCCCGGATCGAGGTTGCGGAAGTTCTGGCTATAGCAGTCATTGGAATGTTGGCCGTAAGCGTCTTCGCACTTCTTGGCCTCGCCATCTCTACTCTCGTGCGATCATCGGCGACAGCGCTTGCTCTCTGGCTGACGATCTGGGTATCAGCGGTCCTTCTGTGGCCAAGCTGTGTCGGCTACCTGGCAGCTCCTCTCTGGCCCGTGGAACCCCGGCAGCTCGCGCGGCGCGAGCTTCTCACCCAGGAGGCGAGGCTTATTCGGAATGAGCTGGCTGATTACAGAAAAAGAGCAGCAGAACTAAGCTTGCAAGGGGCAGGCGTGAAGCACGCATGGGAACAACACCTGGAGATCAAGCGGCGCTAAAATGAGCGCAAGAGAGAAGAGATAAGGCGCGTGATGGCAGAGCAAGATTCACCGTCAACAGACCCGGGGGATGGGGCTCGTTCTCCTCTCTCCTTATGGAGCCCTCCGAATTGCTTCGGACACCATCTGTCGGACCGGAGTGTAGGCCCATGACCTGTTCCTGACGGAAGTCGCTCGATACGAAAGAGAAGAATTCACCCAAAAAGTTTTCAGGCCCTCGCCCAGCAACAACCTGGAGACATGGAAGGAAAACCTGCTGCCTCGGTCTCGTTCCGACCGTTCAGTCTTTCACCGCCCTCTCTGCGGACCAGACTGACAACCGTGGCCGCGCCCGTCAGCGTCCTCATCCTCGAAATGGCCATCTTGTGGCTGATTAGCCTCTTTCGATTTCACCGCTACGACGTGCGGTAAGAATCTTTCACCTTCGACGAAACTCCCCCGAACAGAGAAGGCAGCTTCGGAGAATCTCGTCGCTTTCTTTGCCAATCGCCTTGGCCAAGGGCGAACCGAAACCATAAAGCGCGTCCGGGCATGACGGGCTGACGGGTCCTCCGATCATGTGACCCAGAAGACACGGACGTCCCCCCAAGCGGGGAAGCTGAACGGATCGTCCGGCGTGGGTAATCAGTTACACACCAGTGTGTAACCGATTACACACTGAGCCGGGGATGGTCAGATGGCCTTGCTGAAAAATAAGGAGTTGGTCGGAGACTCTCGCTGCCGACGCCTTTGGCACGCCAGTTGCCTACGTTGGTGGAGATTCTATGGAAGCTGTGAGAACGCACGCACGCTCTCGATTCAGCGGCGGGCATGTCCGTTTGGTGGGACAGCTCTGGTTGCTTCTCTCTTGCCTTGGGGTTCTCGTTTGGGGCCAGCAGGCTCGGATTAGCGACGAGCAGCGGCGTTTTCTTGAGGTGCGCCGTCGGCAAATCGAACTTCAGGCTGCCCGCCAGGAGGTGAAACGTCTGGAAGAGTTGTTCGGTCAAGGACTCGTTCCCAAAACCCAGCTCGATCGAGCCCGCACGGAACTGGAGAGAGCACAACTGAGCTATCAGGAAGCCGTGCTGTCGCTTCTGGCTCTGGAGCCGCGCCTGTCGGTTCGTCAGGCGGTGAAGTCCCAAACACCCGATGGGCGGAAGTTCGTTCGACTGACGATCGCTAACCTCACCCCCACGTTCGATGATTCGCAATTCCGGCTGCTTCAGAATTTCGAGGGAGCCGATCCCATCCCCGATGAACTTCGCCGGCGCGATGTGCAGGATATTTTCGTCTCGCTCAAAGACCCTGGCGAGGCGCCGACGGGCTCGCTGACGGGAACCATTGCCGAGCGCAGCGTGCGCGGCACGACCATTTCCCTGCCCTACGAGATTCACATCCCCAAACTCGCCTACGGGGAGGAGAAGACCCTGGAGTTCCAGTTGCTGCGGGATGTGGCCAGCGTCATCGTCTCGACGAGTTACAAGGGCCAGACCCTCGAACAGGTGATTCAGCTACAACAGGCCGAAGGCGAGCGCACCGTCACGGTCAGTTCCACCCAGTTTTCCCAGGAAGCTGATTTAGGCGGCCAGGCGACCTACGACCTGCGACTGGAGCGCTCGACCGTTGACGTGCGCAGTTTTGAACTGAAGGCGGTGAATCTCCCGCGCCAGATCACCTATAGCTTCATTGATCCCAACACGCAAGCGCGGCTGAGCCAGATCAACTTCCCGGCCGGAGTGACCGAGCAACGGCTGGGGTTGCGGCTGTTTTTGCCCGAGCGGGCCGATGAGCAGGTGCGCATTGACGAGCCGCTGGAGTTCTGGGCGCTGGCGATGGACGAGCAGCAGGCGCAACGGTTCCAGCAAGAGCGCATCTATTCACCGGCAGAGATCGAGCAGAGTCGCGCCGGGTGCGTCCGTCTGGTTGTCATCCCTCGTGGCGTTGGTCGCATTGAGGTCTCCGCCGTCAGCCTTTTTTCTGAGATTCATCCCGGCGAGAAGGTCGAGACGACCATTACCATTCGCAACACGGGCACGCGACGGCTGGACAATATCAAGCTCACGACCGAATACCCGCTTAACTGGCGGGTCGAACTCCAGCCCGACATCGTCCCGGCGCTGGAGATCAACCGGGAGACGTCCATCACGCTCACGATCATCCCGCCCCCGGACGTCCCCGTCGGAGATTACGAGGTGCGGCTGAAGACCGAAAGCTATGCCTACGGACGGCGTGTTCCCTCGGAAGACAAAATCTACCGCGTCAGCGTCAAAGCGCAGGCCAATATCTGGGGGACGGCGGGACTGGTGGGCGGGTTGTTGCTTCTGGTCATCGGGATCGTCGTCTTCGGCATCAGGCTCACCCGACGATGAAAACGAAGAGGCGAGACGATCGGCGCGAATCCGCCTTCATCCGCGGTGAATGTCGGAGCAGTGGTTCATGACGCTCAAGCGACGCCCACACACGATGAAAAACCTGAAAGCGCACGCTCTCAGCGGGCCCAAGCGAGCGCGCCGGAGGCGCGCGCTCCCCAGCGATTTCCTCAGGAGGTGACGATGATCGAAGCCATCAATCTGACCAAGCGCTATGAAGACGGAGTACTGGCGCTCGATGCGCTGAACCTCAAGGTCAATCCCGGAGAGATTTACTGCCTGCTGGGCGCCAACGGCGCGGGCAAGACAACCACGATCAATCTCTTTCTCAACTTCATCGAGCCGACCGCCGGGCAGGCCTTCATCAACGGCATTGACGTGACGCGCGATCCCCTGGAGGCGAAAAAGTATGTCGCCTACTTGCCGGAGAACGTCATGCTCTACGGCAACTTCACGGCGCGACAGAATCTGGATTTCTTCGCCAAGCTCGGTGGCAAACGGAATCTGAAGAAGGACGACTACTACCGGGTGATGCGGGAGGTGGGCTTGCCCGAGCGAGCCTTCGAGCAGCGGGTCAAAGAGTTCTCCAAAGGAATGCGGCAGAAGCTCGGCATCGCCATCTGCATGATCAAGGATGCGCCGGCGCTGCTTCTGGATGAGCCGACGGCCGGACTCGATCCGGCTTCGGCAGCCGAATTCCTGGAGACGCTCGTGGAGTTGCGCCGGAGGGGGAAGGCCATCCTCATGTCCACGCACGACATCTTCCGGGCCAAGGAGATCGCCGACCGCGTAGGGATCATGAAAGAAGGCCGCAAGGTCATGGAGCGCACTCGCGAAGAACTCGAATACGAAAACCTCGAACGCCTCTACCTCGATTACATGCGCGGCGGCATCGGACCGAGGGAGGAGCAAGAAAAGCGTTGAGCGTTCCAATGGAAGGTGCGGCGACGCAGAGGCACAAGAGGCGGTCTCGCAAATTCCCTTCTGGAACTTCGCAAGCGCTATGAGGAGACTCAAGGAACACGCTCGTCGTGGCCTCGATGGGGTTGTCCACGCAGAGGCGGAAGGCCAAGCGCCGAGAGGATGTTTCTGTCCAAAGACACTACCGTCATCAGCCTTTTCCGTCGAGTTCCAGGGCGAGTTTGCTGTGGGCCGGTTGGGCTCAGAGGCGGGGAGTATCTCGCCCCTTACCGAGAACCCTCCGAATCCAGGCGGGACCGGCAAGACGCACATCCAGCTCCCTCTGGATGGGCCTGCGTGCGCGGCTCGGGGAGCGCCTCTTGACAGAACTGCCCACCTTTTTTGAGATGGCTTCCAGTCACCGGTTATTGGTCCGTTGCAAGGAACAAATGACCAGGGACTCGCGAGAAATGACTGTAATGGGGAGAGTGACCTATGGCCAGGACCTACGCACCCGCTCGTTCTCAGTTCGGCGCTGCCACTGCGCCCAGCGGTAGGCGCGTCGTGAAGACCATCGCCCTGCGGGAACTGACGGAGCAACTGACGAGCTTGCGGTTTTTGATCATCACGCTGCTCCTGGTCGGACTCACACCACTGGCCGTGTATGTGGGAGCGCGGGACTATACCAACCGGCTTGAGGATTACAACCGACTGGTAGCGGAGCAGCAGGAACTGATAGCAGGACCTGTCGGCAAACAGGTTCGAGGGATTGACGAACTATTTACATCGCAGAATGAACTCGCTGTGTTGCGGACGCTTCGACCGCCTGAGCCGCTGAGCGTGCTGGTTCGAGGCCTTGACGGTGTTCTCCCTGAGTACTGGGACTTCTCCCCCGCGGGGCTCATAGTGGGGCCGCCACCTTCGCGGGCGCACCGGCTGGCTGACCTGCTGGGCCAGCTCGACCTGGAATTTTTGGTCCGTGTCGCGCTGGGTCTGTTAGCCATTTCACTGGCGTTCGACGCGGTAGCCGGGGAGAAAGAGCTGGGCACACTGCGCGTTGCCCTCAGCCAGCCGATCTCACGTTCAGCATTTCTAGCCGGCAAGTTGGCCGGTGGTTCAATCACGCTCCTGGTTCCGCTCATCACTGCGTTCCTGCTGGCGCTGCTCAGCGCCCAGCTTTTTGACCTGAATCTGTTGGCTGCTGACACCCTGAAGAAGGTCGCGCTCATTGCCGCTACATCGAGCACCTATTTGGTTTGCTTCTATGCGCTGGGTCTCGTCGTTTCCTCTCTGGCTACGAGCCAGAAAACATCGCTGGTGGTGCTTCTGGTCATTTGGGTGGTAGCTGTACTGACTGTTCCTCCGCTGTCCACTCTTGTGGCTCAGGCAATCTCGCCAGTACCGCCCGGGCATGCTGTCCAGGCGAAGAAGCGAGCGCTGGATGAAGACATCCGCCGCCAGGCAGAACGGGCCATGGGTGATATTTTCAGAGAGGTGACGGGACAGGACCGTATGGTGGGCACCAGTCTGTATCTGCAACACAAAGAAGCTATTGACCGTCAAATCGCACCGATCGTCACCAACTATGTCAGTAAGCGGCGTCAGCTTCTTGGCGAACTAGAGCGTGATGCCGAGCGGCGAACCACTCAGCAAAATGAAATAGCCCGAGCGATCATGGCGCTCAGTCCGGCGGCGGTGTTTGCGGGCGCCGCAGCAGATCTGGGCGGGACTGGCGATACTTACGCCAAGGCCTGGCTTGAAGCTGTGCGTCAGTACCAGAGCCGATTGAACGCGGCGCTCTTTGATGATCCGCCAGTGGTGCAGATGAGATTGAGGAACATGAGCATGGCGCTCGAACGGCTTCAACCACCGCCGCTGACGCGCCTGCCAGGCTCCGTTTCGCCCCGACGCAACACGACTGCGGCTATCGAGCGGGCGCTCCCGGCGTTGGGCTCGCTGGCACTGTACACTGGCCTTTTTATCGTTGGCGGATTTGTCGCCTTCGCGCGCTACGACGTGAGGTGAGCCGAAACAGAACCTCGTGCCCGGCAGGCATCCCTGCGCTTCAGGATATGTCAGCACTTTTTGATGGCACCAAGTGCATCCATGTTCGTTCGCATTCATCCGTGACCTGACTGTCACCTCAACGATCAGACGTGCCGCTTCTGACGGGGCTCAGGAGCACGGGGAGCGGATGCAGCTCTAACACATGGTCCGGTTGCCGACGGGACCTCGCCCACTTGCAAGGCGAAAACTGATAAGCTATGCTGACGCCCCGTCAGTCTCCAGAGCCTATGAGACGCCAGGTGCTCATCGTCAGCCTTTTGATTGGGGGCGTGGCTGTTTCTGCGAGCGCCCATGACCTATTCCTCAAGTTCAACACATACTTTCTTCCGCCTCAGGCTCGGGTCACCGTGGGCCTTTTGTCGGGCACGTTCCAGACGAGCGAGAACACGATTGATCGCCATCGGATGCAGGATGTCAGCCTCGTCACGCCGACGGGCCGGCTCCATCCGCCCATCTCCGATTGGCGCGACGAGGGCCAAACGACATTTCTCGATTTTGACACCCGTGAGCCGGGAACTTACATAGTGGGAGTCGCCCTCAAACCACGGGAGATCGAACTGAAAGCGGCAGATTTTAACGCCTATCTGGAACATGACGGTATTCCCGACATCCTGGCCGAGCGCCGCAAGAACAATCAACTCCATCAGGACGCGCGCGAGCGATACTCCAAGTACGCGAAAGCCATCTTCCAGGTAGGCGAGCCTCGCACGGGGAATTTCCAGACGCGACTGGGGTATCCGGTGGAGATCATTCCCAGGCAGAACCCTTATGCCTTGACCGTCGGGCAGACCATCGAGTTTCTGTGCCTGAAAGAGGGAAAGCCGATAGCGAATCAATTCGTGATGGCCGGCTGGGAGACCGACGGTCGCCTCTCGCCACCCCTCCACACGCGATCAGATAGTCGAGGGATTGCGCGGGTGACTCTGCAGGCGGCAGGCAAATGGTATGTCAAGTTCATCCACATGACGCCGGTCAAGGATTCGCGGGTGAATTACGAATCCCGGTGGGCGACGCTGACGTTCGAGATTCGCTAAAGCGCCAGAGGGGATTTGAGCAACCCACTCGCCCTATTCATCTCGCTCCCGGACAGGGAGGGTGATCTTTCCCATATTCGATTGACAAGAACAATCCTTTGTTGATTTAATGACAATTCGCTCATCAATATGATTGATCGGGCACATTTTGGCAGATGCTCTCCGATGGTCAAGCATGAAGTCAAATCCCTCAGGGAGTGGCAAGAGGTCCTGTGCCCTGGCGCCGGGGGCCAGAGTCACCGCATGACATGGATCCGGCGAGGGGGTATCGAGTTCTCACCGGGGGTGAAAAGTGGGACCGGGCTACGGGCCGGCACGCCTGTGCTCGGATAAGACAGCAGGAGCGATGGTGATGACCGACTACAAACCCACCAAAGAAGATAAATTCACTTTTGGCTTATGGACGGTTGGCAATCGCGGGCGCGATCCGTTTGGAGATGCCGTGCGTCCGCCTCTGGACCCCATCTACATCGTCAAGCGGTTGAGCGAGTTGGGGGCGTACGGTGTCAACCTCCACGACAACGACCTCGTCCCCATTGATGCCACGGCGGCCGAGAGGGATCGCATCGTTCGAGAGTTCAAAAAGGCCCTCGATGATTATGGCCTCGTGGTGCCGATGGCGACGACGAATCTTTTTTATGATCCCGTCTTTCGTGATGGGGCGTTCACGTCTCATGATGCGCGCGTCCGGGCCTATGCGCTGCAGAAGACGATGCGGGCGATTGATCTGGGCGTGGAGCTGGGCGCGCACATTTATGTCTTCTGGGGTGGACGGGAAGGCGCGGAAGTGGATGCGAGCAAAGATCCCTGCGAGGCCATCAAGCGGTATCGGGAAGCGATCAATTTCCTCTGCGAGTACGTGATTGATAACGGCTATGACCTGAAATTCGCCCTGGAAGCCAAACCGAACGAACCGCGGGGTGACCTCTACTTTCCCACCACCGGTTCGTATCTGGCTTTCATTGAGACGCTCGATCACCCGGAGATGGTGGGGGTCAATCCGGAAGTCGGGCACGAGCAGATGATCGGCCTCAATTTCTACCATGTCGTTGCCCAGGCCATCGAGGCGGGCAAGCTCTTTCATATTGATCTGAACGATCAACGATTCTGTCGCTTCGACCAGGACCTGCGCTTTGGGTCCGAATCGCTCAAGACGCTGTTTTTCCTCGTCAAGTTGCTGGAGGACTCCGGCTATGATGGTCCGCGCCACTTCGATGCTCATGCCTATCGGACCGAGGATGAAGAGGGAGTCTGGGAATTCGCCCGCGGTTGCATGAGGACGTATTTGATTTTCAAAGAAAAGGCTCGTCGCTTTAACGCCGATCCGGAGATTCAGGCGCTTCTGGCCGAGATTCGAGACGCTGATCCAACCTTTGGTGGGCTGATCGGCCCGTACTCGCGGGAGGCGGCGAATCGGCTCAAATCGCTGACCTTTGATCGGCGGGAACTGGCGAAAAAGAAGCTGCCCTACGAACGATTGGATCAACTGACGATTGATCTTCTGCTCGGCGTGCGATAAGCCGAGAGCATCGCCGGGGGTGGTCTCCCTCCGTCTTGCCAGGACCCGGAGACGGCCCGATCAGACACCGAGCGAGACTCACGAGCGAGAAGGAGAAAGCGATGGGACGCTACACGATTGGCATTGACAGCGGCACCCAGAGTACAAAAACGGTGCTCTTTGATGCGACGAGCGGAGAGATCATCGCCAGCCACACGGTCCCTCACCAGATGCTTCCCTCGACCGTCGCCGGATGCAAGGAGCAGGATCCAACCGAATGGATTCGCGCCGCCGAGAGATCCATCGAGCAGGTGATCGCATCGTTGAGCGATCGTCGTCAGGAGATCGTGGCCATTGGCATCTCCGGCCAGCAGCATGGTTTTGTTCCTCTGGACGCTCGAGGATCCGTGATCCGACCGGCCAAACTCTGGTGCGATACAACGACAGCCGATCAATGCCACACGCTCATCGAGCGGCTGGGCGGCGTGGAGCGCACGATTGAGCTTCTCGGCAACAACATTCTCCCCGGATACACGGCGTCCAAAATCCTCTGGCTCAAAGAAAACGAACCGCACAACTACGCTCGACTGGCGACGGTTCTTTTGCCCCACGATTATCTCGTCTATTGGTTGACGGGGCGACAGGTCATGGAATACGGTGATGCCTCGGGGACGGCGCTTCTGGATGTGCGCCATCGCCGGTGGTGCCAGGAGGTCATTGACGCCATTGATCCGTCGTTGATCCACAAACTCCCGCCGCTCATCCCTTCGACCGAACCGGCGGGACGGCTGCGTCCGGAACTGGCGCGGCGATGGGGAGTGAGTGAGGATGTGATCGTCACCGGCAGCGGCGATAACATGATGGCCGCCATCGGCACGGGAAACGTACGACCGGGAATTGTGACAGCGAGTCTGGGAACCTCAGGCACAGTTTACGCTTGCTCGGACAGGCCGATCATTGATCCCAAAGGCGAAGTGGCGGCCTTCTGCGATGCGACAGGACGATGGTTGCCGCTCGTGTGCACGATGAATGTCACGGTGGCAACGGAAATGGTACGGCGGAGATTTCAGCTCGATCACGATCAGTATGCCGAACTGGCGGCATCGGTTCCGCCCGGAGCTGATGGATTAATTCTCGTCCCGTTCTTTGAAGGGGAGCGCACGCCCAATTGTCCCGACGGGACGGGTGTCCTGTTCGGCCTCCGGGAGGCGACGTTTGACCCCGCACATCTGGCGCGGGCGGCTCTGGAAGGCGTCACCCTGGGACTGAACTATGGTGTGCGACGGCTGCGCGAGCTGGGGATCTCGGCCACGGAAATTCGCCTCACCGGCGGAGGAGCGCGAAGCGCCCTGTGGCGACAGATCGTGGCGGATGTTTTCGCCTGTCCCGTCGTCTGCCCGGACAATGAGGAGGGAGCCGCCTACGGCGCCGCCCTTCATGCTCTCTGGGTGTCGGAGCGGGAACGCGGAAGCACGCTCACCATCGAAGAAGTGGCCGAGCGCTACGTCACCCTCAATGAGACAACGCGAGCCTTCCCCCAAGCCGCTGCCGTGCGCATTTACGAACGGCTCCAGCCGATCTTTGAATCCATTGCATTCGATCTGAGATCGGTCTTCGCTCGGCATCGAGCCTTTGTGACGTCTTCCACCGAACGCTCTTGAAGAGAGCGAAGATGGCGTCACTGGAGAGAGGGCTCGCCGGTAATGAGCGCAGCGACCGCCGCGGGACCTGACGTGAGCGAGGGTCAAAGCGAGGACAATTCCGATCGTCCTGTGAGGGAAGACAACCATGACGCGAAGAGCGTGGGGAAAATGTCTCTTGATCCTCTTTTGGATGAGCATGGGCCCAATGGCAGCAGACGCCGCTCAAAAAATCACGCGCCAGCGATTCGGCCGCACGGCTGAGGGCATTCCGGTTGACCTTTTCACCCTCACCAACCGCAACGGCATGGAGGTGAAGATCACCAACTACGGGGGCATTGTCGTCTCGGTCAAAGTCCCGGATCGAAACGGAACACTGGGGGATGTCGTTCTCGGCTACGACACGCTGGAAGGTTACCTCAAAGATAATCGCCCCTACTTCGGCGCGATCATCGGGCGCTATGCCAACCGCATTGCGAAGGGACGATTCACCCTCGACGGTCGAGAATACCGGCTGGCGCAAAATGACGGTGAGAATCACCTTCACGGCGGGATCAAGGGCTTCGACAAGGTCGTGTGGAAGGCCTCACCCGTGAGGACCCGGCAAGGAGTGGGCGTCCGTCTCACCTATCGCAGCCGGGACGGTGAAGAGGGCTATCCGGGAACCGTACTGGTGACGGTCACCTACACGCTCACCGATGCCAACGAGTTGAGAATTGATTACCTTGCCAGGACGACCAAAAAGACGATCCTCAACCTCACCCACCACTCCTACTTCAATCTCGCCGGAACGGGAGATATTCTCGAGCATCGTCTGCGGATCAACGCCGATCTCTTCACTCCGGTTGATCGTACACTCATCCCCACAGGGGAAATCCGGAGCGTCAAAGGCACGCCCCTGGATTTCACGCGGCCCACACCGATTGGTGCTCGCATCGAGCAAAAGGATGAACAACTGCTGTTCGGTCACGGCTACGATCATAACTGGGTTCTGAACAAAAGCGATGCTCCGTTGACGCTGGCGGCCCGCGTCGAAGAACCGCGCACGGGGCGTGTCCTGGAGGTCTACACGACCGAACCCGGACTTCAGTTTTATTCCGGTAATTTCCTCGATGGCTCCATCACCGGCAAGGCCAACAGGGTGTATGGACGGCGGGCGGGCTTTTGCCTCGAAGCTCAGCACTTCCCCGATTCACCGAATAAGCCCCATTTCCCTTCGGTGGTTCTTTCTCCGGGCCAGCAGTACCGACAGACGACCGTCTACAAGTTCTCCGTCAGCCCATCGCCGGGGCAGTAACTTCCGGGGGGACCGGGCGGATAGAGGTCAAGATCACCTCCCGCTGCTGACTTCATTATAAAAAGCGCAAGCTGGAAAGCCTGCGCTACAGGTAGCGCAGACTTTCCAGTCTGCGGAAAGCCGGCTGGGAAGCCTGTGCCACACCTCGCGGGGAGCCATCCGGGTACCCGACCTACAAGGCAGCACCCCGGGAATCACGATTTTGTCACTTTTTAAGCAAAAAGATTTTTGTTTTTGGAAATTTCAATCAAAAAAATTCTTGACAAGTGGTCATTTCGAGTCGTAAAATGCAGGTGACACCGGTTGTACGTGGTGCAGAAATGGTGCAAATCAAGCAGTTTCAAACAGGTCATCTGGTAAGTCCTGGCAACCGGGAGTCAGCTTCGGCCACTCGTGGAGATGATGGACGGCTCGGATAGCCTGCCACCATCTCTATTGCAAAGGGAATTCCAGCCAGAGCCAACAGCAATCTGGCGTGGAGGGAGCGAGCTATCGAGGGGGAGATCATGAGGTTTTGCCTGCCAGAGAAAGATCCAGCAATCCATCACTGCTACTTCCTCAGTGTGTTCGCACCCGCCACGAAAGAGTAAAAATCACAGGAGGCGAACCTATGAGGGGAGAGAAATCGAAGGCCCTTTTTCTTTGCTCGCTGCTGCTTTTTGCTGCCTGGGGATCGGCGGCTGTGGCACAGCAGCAGCTTGGAACCATTCAGGGAACCGTAGTGGATCAGACCGAGGCGGTCGTCCCCGGGGCAACGGTCCGTGTGACGAACAAAGAGACCGGGGAGGTGCGCACGGCCCTGACCAACGAAAGTGGTGTTTACCGGATCGTGAATCTTCCGCCAGGCCGCTACGATGTGACGGTTGAAGCGCAAGGGTTCCGGAAGATCGTGCGAACGGATGTCGTTTTGTTCGTCGGTGCGACGCTGGGGATGAACTTCGTCCTCGAACCGGGAGCGGTGGAGGAAACGATCGAGGTCACGGCGGGTGTGGCCCAGCTTCAAACGGAGAAAGGCGACATCTCGGCGGTTGTCGAGCGGAAGAAGATCGTGGATTTACCTCTTCAATTGCGGAACATCTTTCAACTGGCGGCCTTGCAGCCGGGCATCACCGGACTGGGGACGGGCAACGATTTCGTCACGCCCGAGAGCGGCATTGGGCTCAATGCCAGCGGCTTGCGCGCGGGCACAACCAGCGCCACCGTTGATGGAGCCAGCATCAACGGCAATCCCTGGGCGGGAACGGTGCTCATCACGCCCAACGTTGACTCGGTTCAGGAGTTTCAGGTGATCACCAACAATCAGTCGGCGGAATACGGCCGCAATGCCGGCGCGATGATCAGCGTGGTGACGAAATCGGGCACCAACGAATTTCATGGATCTCTCTATGTTTTTCATCGCAACGACAATCTTCAGGCGCTGAATATCTTTGCCCGAGGAGCCCTCCGGCGCGACGCCCCCAAGGAGGAAAAACAGCGCATTGTGCCCGAGACGCGCCGCAACGATTTCGGTTTCAGTCTTGGTGGTCCGATTCGCAAGGAGAAGATGTTCTTCTTCACCTCTTATGAGGGGTTGCGTCAGGCAACGGGTCAAGCTTTCGTCACGACTGTTGAGACGCGGGAGTTCGTTGATCTGGTGCAGCGGACGCGCCCGAATTCGATTGCCGCGCAACTGTTGAAGAACTATCCGCCGCTGGCCTATCCGACGACGGGCTTACGTGATTTGGGGAGCCCGGTGCCGGGTGCGACCAACATTGGTCCGCCCGATGGAATTCCCGACGTAGGCACCATCACGGTGGCTCCGGCGGGCACCCGCATGGGTGATCAATTCAACGGTCGTGTGGACCGACTTCTCTTTGATGGGAAGGGACGGTTCCGCGGCACCTACTACATCACCCGCTTCAACTCCCGCGATGCTGCCGTGCGTCCGAAGTTCGCTCAGCAGTATCCCCACCGGAATCAGTTTCTGAACCTCGCTTACACGCACATTGTATCTCCTCGGACGGTCAATGAGTGGAGCTTCGGGTACCTGCGCATGCGCGGCAATTTCCCCGATGAAAATCCCGAATCCCCGACCATCGGGATCACCGGACTGGGAGCGGGATTCGGCACTCTCTTCTGGATTCCCATCCGGTTTGCCCAGAATGTGTTTGAGTTCAAGGACACGCTGATGCTCACGCGGGGCAATCACGGGGTGAAGATCGGGGCCGAGGTTCGCCGCATTCAGGATAATCACGATTTCCATCACTGGCAGCGTCCCAGTTACACCTTCAACAGCATCCTCAACTTCGCCATGGATGAGCCGTTGACGGAGACGCGAGCCGTCAATCCGGCCACCGGGTTAGCGACGGGCATTGACGGGTACTATCGCAATTTCGAGTACGGGCTATTCATTCAAGACGACTGGAAGGTGCGCCGAAATCTGACGCTGAATATCGGTTTGCGATACGAGAACTTCGGCACGCCCAGTGAACGCTACGACCGATTGCAAAACATCATTTACGGGCCGGGAACCAACGTCTTCGAGCGGATCGCAACGGCGCGAGTCGGTCCGGTGAAGAAGCTCTTCGAGTCCGACAACAATAACTTCGCGCCTCGGTTCGGGTTCGCCTGGGATCCGTTTGGACGGGGTCGGTTCGTCATTCGCGGTGGAACGGGGATTGCGTACAATCGGCTGAACAACACCGTCTACACCGACGAGAAATTCAATCCGCCGCGATTCGCTCAGGCCTCGACTGATGTGCGCACGCCGGGAGCGCCACCGATTGTCTACACGTTGGGCCCGAATTATCCGCCCAATCCGGGCCTGGGGCGAGGCCTCGATGAACGTGGAGGAATTCGCGGCGCGCGCGTCGCGTTGCGCGTCGTTGATCCCAACGTGACGACGCCATATGCCCAGAACTGGTTCCTCGGATTCCAGCAGGAACTTCCCGGAGGATTCGTCGTCGAGGTCAACTACATCGGCTCGGTTGGTCGCCATCTGCACACCGGCGATGGGCCGGGAGGAGAGGATTACAACCGGTTTGCTGGTGATTTGCTCGATGGGCGACTTGACCGGCTCAACCCGAGTTTCGCCTCGGTGGGGCTTGGCGAGACCGGAGCGAGTTCCAGCTTCCATGGCGGAACGATTCAGGTCAATCGGCGTTACAGTGGCGGATTTGCTCTGCAAGCGGCATTCACCTTCGGCAAGGCGCTGGAGACGCCCGGTGCTGCCGTTGAAGTCACCCGACGCGATCTCGACCGCTCTGTCACCGGCTTCCATCGCGGGCGCAAGCTGGCCATCAACGCCATCTGGGAGATCCCCTTCTGGAAGGAGCGGCCCGTCATCAAGCATATCCTGGGCGGCTGGCAGCTCAATGCCATTGTGCAACTTCAGTCGGGAGCCCCCTTCACCGTCTTCACCTCGGCGGCCTATCCACGTGGAGATTTCAATGCCGACGGAACGAACAACGATCGGCCCAACACCCCGAGCTTCGGCAATACCAAGCGCGATCTCAGCCGCAGCGACTACTTGCGGGGAATCTTCAGCGTGAGCGATTTCCCGCTGCCGCCCAGCGGCTCGCTCGGCAACCTGGGCCGCAACACGTTCCGGGGTCCGGGCTACGCCAGCACCGATCTCTCGCTGTTCAAAAACATCCGAATGCCCTGGGTCACGGGCGAAGGCGCCACGCTTCAGGTGCGGGCGGAATTCTTCAACGCCTTCAATCGGGTCAATCTGGGAACGCCAGCGTCCAATCTCGTGAGCACCGTCTTCGGTCGTTCGACGTCTGCCTCACCGGGTCGTGATGTACAGCTCGCGTTGAAGTTCATCTTCTAAACGGGCGCATCAGAACCCCGCGAGCAGGTCTCTGGCTCAGGCGCGGGGGGAAGCCTTTTTGGATCCCCAGGAGGCTTCTCCCCCCCCGCCGCTCGTGAAGAGGTCGGAAGTCAAGGTATTCGTACAACCGACGGGGAGGGCTCTTTCCAATGCGAAGGAGAAAGTACAAGATTCTTGATGAGCGGTTTCTGTTCCCTCCTCGATGCCTGTGTCGCCTGGTGTGCGCACTCATGGTGATCCCGGTACACGCTCAATTCAGGACCGACGCGGGAGGCCGGGAGTTCGAAGGCCAATTATGTGCTCGGAGACTGGGGCTCCGGAGGAAGCGAGATAAATACCTCCTCCAACACCGATGCACCAGGATGCCGAGGAGAGGATGTTTTTCCTCGGGCACATCTCTGCCTACGGAATTTCCCCGCACGGACTGAGAAGGGGAAAAGGATCGGGCATCATAAATAAAAAATCTGGAAGGGAGGATGTGCCATGAGGCTGAAACACTTTCTGCGGCATTTCGCTTTGGCGGGCGTAGTGGCCGGGTATGTTCTCAGCCCGTTTCCAGCGCTGGCACAATTGCGAATTGTCGGGGCGATCTCCGGGACGGTTGAGGATCCCACCGGCGCTGTTGTCGCCAACGCCAAGGTCATCTTGAAGGATGTAAAAACCGGTATCACAAAGGAGACGACATCAAGCGATCGAGGAACATTCCTGTTCCCCGATTTGGCCAGTGGCAGCTACGAGATCACGGTAACCGCACCGGGATTTCAAACCGCCGTTCTTTCCCAGATCACGGTCTTGACCAGCCAGACGACGGATGTGCGCGTCCGGCTCGAAGTCGGGCAACCGACCGAGACGATTGAAGTCGTAGCGGGCACAACCGAGGGTTTGGAGACATCGTCCCAACTGGTTGCCACGACGCTCCGGACCGACACGATCTCCAAGCTCCCGGTCATTAACCGGAGCAACGTCCTGGCTCTGGCGCGGCTGGCTCCCGGGGCAGCACCGGCGACCGGCGGAAGCACACGGTACAACAATCTCGCGGGAGGAGCCCTCAATGTCACCGTAGATGGGATCAACAACGCCTCCAACGGGTTCAAAAGCGGTGGAACGGTCTTCTTCATGACGGTGCCCGTGCGCTTGGGAGCCGTTGAAGAAGTTTCCATCGAAACGGGCGGTCTTGGAGCCGATTCGGGGGCGCAAAGCGGCTCCAACATCAAATTCACCACGCGCCGGGGCGGCAAGGAGTATCACGGAAGCCTCTTCTATGAGCCGCGCAGTGAGAAGTTTAATGCCAACACATGGGCGAGGAATGCCCAGGGGTTGCCTCGAGTTCGCAATCGCATTCACGACTATGGCGGCAATTTCGGCGGTCCGCTGCTCCCCTTCGGCCCGTTCAAAGACAAGATGTTCGTCTTCGTCAACTTCGAGCGACGTCTTCAACCCCTGCGAGAAGTGCGCACCGTCTCCGTCCCCACACCGGAGGCTCAGCGCGGTATCTACACTTACATCGTCAGCGGTACGACAGATCAGGTGAGAACGGTTAACGTTCTCGAGTTAGCCGCTCGACGGGGGTTACCGACCAGGCTCGACCGGGTGACGCAAACGATCCTGGCGCTGCACAATCAAGTCCCACAGTTTGCGACGCGGGTTCCCGATACCGATCTCAATGCCGACGTTTATAGCTGGGATGAGGAGAACAATCTCTATCAATACTTCCCCACCGTGCGCTATGACTATCACATCACGCCCCAGCAGCAATTCACCTTCACCTGGAACTACTATCACAGTTGGCAGCCGGGAGGACGACGCCTGCCGGTGCCGGGAGTGAATCGGACCAATCCCTTCCGTCTGGGCTATTTCATCTGGTCGGTGGGTCTGCAATCAACATTCTCCACTCGAACTTTCAACGAGTTGCGCTATGGAGTGCAACACAGTGGGGACACCAATACCCGCGCCGAGTATGGTCTCTACTACCAGTTTGATGGCACGCCGCTTCGGATTGGAGCGACGCTTCCTTTCGGAGTGACCGTGCCCTTCATTGATCAGCAAAACGTCACGGGCCGGCATTACATCACCACGATCTACGACACGCTGACGCTCACTCGGGGCGAACACACCATTACGCTCGGCGGCAGCCTCCGCAAGACGGTGTGGAACGACTCGGCGGAAGTCTTTCAGCTTCCCACTTATGGACTGGGCACGCCCTCGGGTGACCCGTTGCAGGCGGCAACGGCCTTCACCACCACGACAATTCCGGGGATCAACAACACCGAACTGGGGAATCCGCTGGCGCTGTACAATCTGCTGACGGGTCGCGTATCCGTCGCCAACTTCGTCCGGGTAGTCAATCCCGACACGTTCAAATACGATGGCTTCATCAACTTCACCTGGACCAATTCTCTCATGGGAGGCGTCTATGTGCAGGATCGGTGGCGAATCACGAGGAGCCTGACCGCCAACTACGGACTGCGGTGGGAGATTCAGGGACCGATGAAAGATGGAAAAGGATTGGCTGCCGTGCCCGATCTCGCCGCCATCTTTGGCCCCTCGCGGCGGCTGTTCGCCCCCGGCGAACTGAGCGGAAATACCAATCCCACGCTCGAGGCGGGACGCGTTCCCTATCGTACTGACTGGCGCAATCTGGCGCCCAATCTCGGTCTGGCGTGGAATCCCTCGCGACTCTCCGGCTGGTTGGGCAAACTCCTGGGCGATGGGAAAACCGTCTTTCGCGCTTCCTATGGGATCATCTACTACGACGAAGGGACCCAGTTTTTCGCAGCCAACCTGGGGCCCAACGTCGGAAAGCTCATCAGTGCGATCCCTCTCATTCCGGGACAGCCGGGACAAACCAATCTGCCGGCGTTCTACACGCTGTCGGACATTGTCGCCAATCCGCTCACCGCTTCATCGTTTGCTTTCACCACCAGCGAGTATAAGAAGATCGTCAATCAAGCCGACCAGACCTTCGCTCGCACCATTAGCGGATTTGATCCGACGCTCCGCGCCCCCTACACCATTAACTGGAACGTGGGAATTCAGCGCGAACTGGGCAAGGGGACGGTGCTGGAGATCCGCTACGTGGGGAATCAATCGAAGCTCTCCTGGCGCACGAGCAATCTCAACGAGGTGAACATCTTCGAGAACGGGTTCCTGGAGGAGTTCAAGAACGCTCAACGAAACCTGGCGATTAACCAGGCGGCGGGCGTCAATAGTTTCCAGTATCGAGGACTGCCCGGTCAGGTGCCGCTGCCGATCTTTGATGCGGCCTTTGGACCTCGCGGCGGCGTGCCGGCGATTGCGCCCGGCTCCGGCTACCAGTCACCCACTTTCATCACCCAATTGCAAACGGGAGCGGCCGGAGCGCTGGCAGCGACCCTGGCCACCAACCCCAACTACGTCTGTCGGATGTTCGGCAGCGCCTTCAGTCCCTGCCTGCGCATTGATCCACGGTACAACGCGCCCGGCCCCTATCCCATCAACTTCTTTTTGCTCAATCCCTATGTGGCCGGTCGCCTCAATTATGTAGACGACACCGGCTGGCACAGCTACAACGGGTTGCAGGTTCAACTCCGACAACGCCTGTCGCACGGCTTAACCTGGACGACGAACTACACCTGGAGTAAGAGCCTGACCAATCTCGCCGTAGATAATCAAAATCAGAGCCGTGACTTCACCACCCTGCGCAACATCAAGCTCGATCGTCAAGTCTCGCCTTTTGACATTCGGCACGTGATTCAAACCTTCGGAACGTATGACCTGCCCTTCGGGCGAGGGCGGTGGCTTTCGGTCAACAACCGCTTCCTCGATGCAGTGATCGGAGGGTGGACCTTGGGTTCGATCTTCGTCTTCCAGACGGGAGCGCCGATCCAACTGACGGGCGGCTTCGAGACAGTCAATGCCTTGAACAATAATCCCTACCGCAACGGCGTCCGACTCGCTCCCGGCGTCACCCTTGAAGACATTCAGCGGATGTTCAACGCCCCGTTGCGTCGTTTGACCGGCCGGGCGGGAGCAACTGATCTGCAGCGGCTCGCCGTTGACCCGCGACTGATCGGTCCCGATGGCCGGGCCAATCCTCAGTTCCTGGCTCCCAACACCACACCGGGCGAGTTCGGGCAAGTGCTCTTTCTCCGGGATCGCAATACCTTCCAGTGGGATGTCTCCATCGCCAAGAATTTCTCCCTGTCCGAGAGGACTCGCCTGGAGATCTTTGCTGGTTTCAACAACGTTCTGAATCACCCACGATGGGGCTTCCCCAATACGAACGTCTTCAGTACATCCTTCGGCGTGGTGGGTGCACCAACGGGAAATCGCACGGTGAATCTGCGGGCCACGCTCAGTTTCTAGGAGGGCTCACAAGCGCGCATAAAAGGGGGTGATTCATGGATCGTCGCTCACGTGACTCATGAAAAGGAGTTCCACCCACGGGCGCTCCTCTACGGGGGGCCTTTCATTCGTGACACGAACAACGGGCCGGCCGGGGAGAGGGTGATTCGCCGGTCGGCTCATCTCTTTGTTCGCTGGGGCTGCATATTGCAGGGCGTGAATAACACGCTGAATGGAAAAGTACGATGGTGTAACGAGAATGCTCTCCGGCACGTAGTTGATCGGTGTGAAAACAAGGGTGTACATTGAGGCACACGTGGCGCCGGCTTTCCCGTCGGCGATGGCTGCGTAAGCCGCAAAGCCTGCGCCACTTTTCGCCACTCCGTCAGAGGAAGACCATGATGAGGAAACACCGGCGGCGTGAGTTCTTGACGACGACATTGGGCGCGACGGCAGCGTTGCTCGGGCGACCGACCCGATGGTCGCTCGGCTCCATCGCAGCTCGGGCTTTTGTCGCTCCAGCGGCGGACTCACGGATTGAGGTCCTGCTCGGCGAACCGACGGCGACAATTGCCCCGGAAATCTACGGTCACTTCATCGAGCATCTCGGCGGTGTCATCTACGATGGCGTGTGGGTGGGCGAGAACTCGCCGATTCCCAACATCGGGGGGATTCGTCGGGCGCTGGTGGAAGCGCTCCAGCGGATTCGGCCGGCTGTCATTCGCTGGCCCGGAGGATGTTTCGCCGACGCCTACGACTGGCGCGATGGGATCGGTCCGCGCCAGCGACGGCCCCGTCGCACCAACTTCTGGATAGATCAACGCGAATGGGCCTCGGTCGGGATCGTGCCGCAGAAGTACGAGCCCAATGACTTCGGCACGCACGAGTTCCTGCGATTCTGTCGCCTGGTGGGAGCAGCTCCCTATCTGGCCGTGAATCTTCGGACCTTACCTGCCGACGTTTTTCATCGGTGGGTTGAATACTGCAACTCTCCCCGCGGCAGCACGACGCTGGCCCAGGAACGGGAGGCCAACGGTGATCCCGAACCCTTCGGCGTGCGGTACTGGGGCATCGGCAATGAATCCTGGGGCTGCGGGGGAAATTTCACGCCGGAAGAGTACGCCGCCGAGTTCCGCCGCTTCACCACCTGGGCCGTGCCCGACTATGGTGTCGGCTTGCGTTTCATCGCCGCGGGTCCGAGCGGCCGCGATCTGGAGTGGACGCGCCGGTTTTTCGCCAAGATGGCTGAACGGCGCGCCTTCAATCGCTTGTGGGGCTGGGCGCTCCATCACTATTCGAGCTACTCCGGTGGCGACGCGCTCAAGTTCGACACCTCCGGATGGTACGAATTGCTGGAGAGCGCCGACCGCATGGAATCGCTCATCACGGCGCACTGGCAGGTCATGGGCGAGACCGATCGGGAGCACCGCGTCAAGCTCGTCGTTGACGAATGGGGCGCATGGTATCGGATGACCACCAATGTTGCTCCCACGCATCTCTTCGGCCAGCAATCTACGATTCGAGATGCGCTGGTCGCCGGTCTCACCCTGGATACCTTCAACCGCCACGCCGATAAAGTCGCTATGGCTAACATCGCTCAACTCATCAACTGCATCCACTCGCTCTTTCTCGCCGATGGGGAGAAGTTCGTGGCCACGCCGACCTATTACGTCTTCGCCATGTATGCGCCTCATCAGGGAGGACAGGCGGTGAGGACGATCTTCTCCGCCCCGCGCGTGGAATGGACCGATCGGGAGAACCGGCGGCACAGCTTCTGGGGGCTCAACGGGTCGGCCTCGGTCAAAGGAAAGACCGTGACGCTGACCGTGACCAATCCTCACATCGCTGACGGCCGGGAAACGGAGATCGTCGTACGTGGAGCAACGGTGACTTCTGTGACCGCGACCACGCTGACGGCCCGCGATGTCCACGACTGTAATACGTTCGATGCCCCTCGCCGGGTCGTACCGACGGAGGAGTCCATCCCGGTGCGCGGTCCGGTGATCGTCCATCGCTTTGCTCCGGCCTCGGTGACGAAACTGGAGATCGCCCTGAGCTGAAGCGATGACCTGATAATCGCCTATGAGCGGGGATCGGCCACGAGCCAAAACAACGGCGCTCTTTCACAGTCCATCGCGGGCTCTTTTCGCAGGGATCACTCATGTGCTCATGCCTGCCACGAAGAAAAGCATCCACGAATTCACTGATGAACCGATCAAATCAGTAATCCGGGGAATCAGTGCTTATCTTCCAGGGAGGAGAAGATGAAGAAAAGACTGTCTCTCGTTGCGATGATTTGCACATTCCTGGCGTCCTGGGGGAGCGCGGTGGCATCGCGCGCAGTCGAAAGCCAGAAGATCAAGGTCCCCAACAAGGTTCCTCTTCAAGCGGTCCCGTTCGATCTCACCGATGTGCGACTGCTGGAGGGGCCGTTCCGTCAAGCCATGCTGCGAGATCAAAACTTCCTGCTCAGCATTGATACGGACCGCTTGCTTCACAACTTCCGGGTGAATGCCGGGCTGCCTTCGTCGGCCAAACCCTACGGGGGCTGGGAAGCGCCGGACGTGGAACTGCGCGGCCACAGCCTGGGGCATTTCCTCACGGCGTGTGCGCTGATGTATGCCAGCACCGGCGATGCGCGATTCAAGACGAAAGCCGATGCCGTCGTCGCCGAACTGGCCAAGATTCAGGAAGCGATGCCCCAACGAGGATTCCACCCCGGTTACCTCTCGGCTTTTCCCGAGGAGTTCATTGATCGCGTGGAGAAGCGCGTCCGGGTGTGGGCTCCTTACTACACGCTGCATAAGATCATGGCGGGACTGCTGGACATGTACCTGTATTGTGACAACCGGCAGGCTCTGGACATCCTGATCAAGATGGCCGATTGGGTCAAGTTCCGCATGGATCGGTTGAGTGAAGACCAGCAGCAACGAATGCTCGAAACCGAATATGGTGGCATGAACGATGTGCTGGCGAATCTCTACGCCGTAACGGGCAACCCGGAACATCTGCGACTGGCCCGGCTGTTCGATCACAAGGCCCTGTTTGATCCGCTGGCGCGAGGGGAGGATCCGCTCAATGGCCTGCACGGAAACACTCAGATCCCGAAAATGATCGGAGCGGCCCGAGAATACGAGCTGACGGGTGAACGCCGCTACGCCGACATTGCGACGTTCTTCTGGCGACGGGTGGCGCTCTTTCGGTCCTACGTCATCGGCGGCAACACCGATGGCGAACGCTTCTTCCCCATCGAGCAGTTCTCCCGGCGGCTGGGACCGGCAACGACCGAGACCTGCAACACCTACAATATGCTCAAGCTCACGCGCCACCTCTTCTCCTGGAATCCGTCTGCCGAATACATGGACTTTTACGAACGAGCGCTCTTCAATCACATTCTCGCCTCGCAGGACCCGGCCACCGGCATGATGTGTTACTACGTGCCGCTTCGTCCCGGTGCGTTTCGCACGTACTCCCGGCCCGAGGACTCCTTCTGGTGCTGCGTGGGAACGGGAATGGAGAACCACGCCAAGTACGGTGACACGATTTACTTTCACGATGACCGATCCATTTACGTCAATCTGTTCATCGCCTCGGAGGTCACCTGGCGGGAGAAAGGCATCACCGTGCGCCAGGAGACGCGCTTCCCCGAAGAGGACGCGACCCGATTGATCATCAAGGCGGCGCGTCCCGTGCGCCTGGCGGTGAAAATTCGCTATCCCTCATGGGCGGTATCGGGGATGACCTTGACCGTCAATGGGCGACGGGAAACCGTCGCGGAGAAGCCAGGCTCTTACGTCACGCTCGATCGGGAATGGAAGGATGGAGATCGCATTGATGTGCGCCTGCCGATGAGCCTGCGCCTGGAAGCGATGCCCGATGATCCGAAGATGATCGCCGTGCTCTATGGTCCCATCGTCCTCGGTGGTGATCTGGGCACAACGGGGTTGACCGAAGCCGAACGCTACGGACCGAGCGCCCCGCGTATTGGTCGGGTGCCCCCGGTCGAGGTCCCCGCTTTCGTCGCCGCGGAAGTGAAGGATGTCCTGACCAAAATCAAGCCGGTGGCCGAGGGCCCGCTCACGTTCCGCACGGAAGGATTGGCTCAGCCCCGCGAGGTGACGTTGCTACCGTTCTACAAACTCCATGACCGCCGGTATACCGTCTACTGGAAGGTGTACACGCCGGCGGAATGGGAGAAGCGCAAGGCCGAGATTGCCGCCCGCGAAGCCCGTCGTCGGGAGATCGAACGGCTCACTCTCGACGCCGTGAACATCAACGATCCGGCGAGCGAGCGCGAACATGGCTTTCAGGGTGAAAACAGCAACGAGGGCTTCTTCGAGGGCCGACGCTGGCGGGCGGCCCGCAACGGGTGGTTCAGCTATCAGCTCAAGGGTGATCCCACCCGACCGCTCACTCTCGTCTGCACCTATCGCGGCAGCGAGGGACCCAATCGCGTCTTCGATATTCTCGTCGAAGGCGAGAAAATCGCCACCGAACGACTGGAAATGCATCCCACCGAGCTATTCGATGTCGAGTATCCGCTGCCCGAAGCCCTCACGCGTGGCAAAGAACGCATTACGGTCAAGTTCCAGGCCCATCCGAATGCGCTGACCGGCGCGGTCTTCGATGTGCGTCTCATTCCGCGAGAGCAAAAATAATCACGGGACAGATGCACGGAGGGTGGAGCGGCGATCCCCCGCTCCACCCGGGGATCGCCTGTTGATCATCGCTCGAGGGGATTCCTCATCACCAACGAAGCGGATGGAATCGCCAGCAAACATAACCGGACACGAACGACACAACTCCGATGGGTCTTGGGGGGAGCGGTCGCATCCCGTCCAATCGCAGTCGTGACAATCGTCAGGGGGAGCCTACGATGATTAGAAAAAAGATGGTGAGCGGATTCGTTTTTTTCCTCGTGATCGCGTGTCTTCAGCTTCCGCTTCGAGCCGATGAGGGACGGCTGGAGGAGATCATTCGCACGGGATTTGTCTACCGCAATCTCGGTCCGTTCCGCGCCGGGGCATGGATTTCGGATATCGCGGTGCCGGACGGGCCCCCCACGGCTCATCTCTACACGTTTTATGTGGCCGCCCGCAGCGGAGGAGTGTGGAAGACGACCAACAACGGGACGACGTTTGAACCGATCTTCGACAATCAGAACGTGGCTTCGATTGGAGCCATCGCCGTTGCTCCGTCGAATGCGAACATCGTCTGGGTCGGCACCGGTGACGCCTCGAGCGCACGCAGCGCCTACTGGGGCGATGGCGTCTATAAATCAACAGACGGGGGGAAGACGTGGCAGCATCTGGGACTCGCGGACACTCATCACATTGCTCGAATTGTGATCCATCCGACAAATCCCGACATTGTCTATGTGGCAGCGATGGGACACCTGTTCACCCCCAATGAGGAGCGGGGCGTCTTTCGCACCACGGATGGGGGGCGCACCTGGCAGAAGGTGCTCTACGTCAATGATCGAACCGGAGCCGTGGATCTGGTCATCAATCGGCGTGATCCCATGACGCTTTACGCTGCCACGTATGAGTGTTTACGCTATCCCTGGCGATTGCACGACGGCGGCCCAGGCAGCGGCATCTACAAGACGACCGACGGCGGCGCGACCTGGCGGCGATTAGAAGGAGGATTGCCCCAAGGGACGATCGGGCGAATCGGGCTGGACATCTTTCAGAAGAATCCGGAGATCCTCTACGCCATCATTGATAATCGGAACCCGCGACCGGCAACGGACGATCCAGGGCGGCAGACCGAGCAACGAGGACAATCGCCGGCCACTCCTCTGATCGGTGGAGAAATCTATCGCACCGATGATGGAGGACGGACGTGGCGGAAGATGAACTCGCCGCGCGACGACGTGAGCCGTAAGACCGGCTATGCGTTCAATCAAATTCGCATTGATCCGGCCAATCCCGATCGCATCTTCATCACCGGGGCGACGCTTGCCCGTTCCGATGACGGCGGTCGGACGTGGGTGGGCTTGAGTGGCGGCCCGCAGCAGGATCGTCCCTTCCGCCGCGCCTTCGGCGATTTTCGCACGCTCTGGATTGATCCTCAGAATCCCCAGCGGATAATCGCCGGCTCCGACGGCGGCGTCTTCATTTCCTACGATGGCGGACGAACGTGCGACCATTTGGCCAATCTCCCGCTCGGCGAGGTCTACGCCATCGGCGTGGATATGGAGGACCCCTACAACATTTATGCCGGGTTGCAAGATCACGAATCCTGGAAGGGGCCGAGCAACGGCTGGTCGGGCAGCGTCGGCCTGGAGGATTGGGTGACCGTCGGCGTCGGCGACGGGATGTATAACCAGGTGGATCCCACCGACAGCCGCTGGCTCTACAACAACCAGGAGTTCGGTCGGCTGGCGCGAGTGGATCAGAAGCTTCGCCAGCGAAAAATCATCGAACCGACGCGACCGGCCACTCTCCCGCGATTGCGCTGGAACTGGACGAGCCCGATTCATCTTTCTCCGCACAACCCCCAGACCATCTACACCGGAGCGCAGGTTCTCTTTCGCTCTCGCGATCGCGGCGAGCACTGGGAAGAGATCAGTCCCGATCTGACGACCAACGATCCGAGCAAAATCAGCGAGCCGGGCGCGGGCATTCAGTTCTGCACCATCACAACGATTGCGGAATCGCCGGTCGTGGCGGGCATCATCTGGGTCGGAACTGACGACGGAAAGGTCTGGGTGACACGGGATGGAGGCGCCACGTGGAACGACGTGACGTCGGCCATCGCGAAGGCCGGCGGGCCCGAAGACGCCTGGGTCAGTCGGGTGATCGCCTCACGGTTCGATGCGGCGACGGCATACGTTGCTAAGTCGCGCCGCCGCCAGGACGACTTCCGACCCTTTCTCTTCAAGACCACCGACTTCGGGGCGACCTGGACGCCCGTGATGGGTAATCTCCCCGAGCGCCCCATCAACGTCGTCTTCGAGGATTACCAGAATCGGAATCTTCTCTTCGTCGGTAACGACATGGGCGTTTACGTCACCCTCGATGGAGGCCGACGGTGGATGGCGCTCAAGGGAAACATGCCGACGGTTCCGGTACACGATCTGCTCGTGCATCCGCGCGAGGGCGATCTGGTGGTGGGCACCTATGGTCGAGGCATCTGGGTGACCGACATCACCCCTCTGCGCGAGCTGAGTTCAGAGGTTGTGGCTCAACCGATCCACTTTTTCGCCGTTCGTCCTCGCGCCCGGAGAAACGAAGGGGCCTGGGGCAATTATCGGCTGTTCGGGGATCGTCACATCATGACCCCCAATGAACCCAATGGACTCGTCCTCACCTATTATCTGCGGGAGGAGAGGCCCGATGGGGTGACGCTCACGATCACCGATGCTTCGGGTGCTGTCATCCGCACGCTCGCGGGGACGACCCGAGCTGGGATCAATCGCGTCGTATGGGATTTTGGCGTGGGAGGCCCCGTTGCCGGTCGCGGGACTCCGGGCGGACGAGCGGTTGAGCAACGCATCGCCGCGCCAGGCGAGTATCTCGTCACCTTGCAAACAGGGGAGCACAAACTCGTACAAAAAGCACGGGTGCTCCCACCCCGATCCTGAAATCCCGTCGTGGCCCCTCAAAGGAGGGCCACAGGTTTCACCCATCCCCACCGGTTCTTGGTGTCCGCGAGGATCGGTGACCTTTTTCATCATTGGTCCTCTTTGACGACCGTGAGCTTGACCGTCACCGTGACGTCGCGGTGGAGTTTGATGGGGACCTGATACTCGCCCAGGTACTTGATCGGCTGCTCCAGAAGAATTTTGCGGCGATCCACCTCGATTCCCTTCTCGGCGAGAGCGTGAGCAATATCGAGCGCCGTCACCGACCCGAAGAGCATGTCGTGTTCCCCGATCTTGCGCGGGAGGATGAGTTCCACCGCCCGGATTTTTTCCGCGAGCATCTCGGCGTGTCGCTGTTCACGGGTTTCGCGACGGGCGAGAATCTGGCGCTCCTGTTCGAACTGTTTTCGGTTGGAGGCTGTCGCGGGCACTGCCAGCCGGCGCGGCAACAGATAATTCCGGGCGAATCCCGCTCGGACGCGCACAACTTCCCCTCGACGTCCGAGATTCTCCACATCTTCTTTCAGTAACACTTCGACGGTTGCCATAACTCCCTCCGATGTCTTTATTGATCCCCCTTGTGCGCGTTCGGGGTCCGGGACGATCTCAATCCGTTACATAGGGCAACAGGGCCATTGTGCGCGCTCGCTTGATCGCCCGCGTCAACCGACGCTGATGCGGAGCGCACACTCCCGACAACCGACGAGGGAGAATCTTCCCTCGCTCAGGGATGAAGGCGCGCAAAAGCTCCACATCCTTGTAGTCAATCAGGTCAATCTTCTCCTTGCAGAAGCGACATTCCCGGCGACGACGCACGCGCTGGTGTCCGGCAACGACCACCGGCATCGGCTGCGTCGTGGAATTCTCCGCTGGAGGGGGCGTCTTTGATTTCTTCGGATTATTGCTCATCCTCGATCACCTCCTCGAACTCTCGTCGGATTGCTGGACGCGGTCCCGAGGTCTGTCTCAGGCGGGCCGCCTTTCGCGCGCGCAGTCTCTTGAATCGTTCGGCCCGCTTCAGATCCTCATCAATGCGCACGATGAGATGGCGCAGGACAGCATCGGTCACCCGCAACCGGCGATCGAGTTCGGCCAGTTCGCTTCCCTTGCCCTCGAAGTGAAACAGCACATAGGTCCCTTCGCGACAGCGATCAATCTCATAGGCGAGCTGCCGGCGCCCGAGCGTCTGACTTTTGAGGATGGTTGCCCCCAGCGTGGTGAGGGAATTCCTGATCTGCTCGCTCAGACGCTCCACCTCCTGATCCGAGAGCGTCGGCCGAGCGATGAATAAAAGCTCATACGTTCTCACGTGATATTTCCTCCTTTCGGATGTTCTCTCGTTCGCCGACGGCGAACGAATCAAAACAGCCCGAGAGCATACCCCCTCGGGCAAGGAGTGGACGGATCAAGCGGGCGACCGGATCGGCAGTTTCGTTGTTTCATCTCTGCCCCACCATCATTTCCGGAGCCCTGCTGTTGAACCGTGACATGGCCGCATCAATGCCCTCCCGAAGAAAGACCGTGATCGCTTCAATGGCGCGCGCGATCATGGCCTCAACGAGGGGCCACTCGTGTTCCTCGAACTCCGAGAGAACGAAGGCCACCGTATCCTCGATGGGGCATTCCGGCTTAATCCCCAATCGCAGTCGGGGGAAGTCCGTCGTCCCCAGCGCCTCAATGATGGATTTCAGGCCGTTATGCCCACCGGAGCGACCACGCCGCCGCAAACGGATCGTCCCGAGCGGGAGGGCCAGATCATCCACAACGACCAGCACATCGGCAGGTTCGAGCGCATAGGTTGAAACAAGACAGGCGACGGCGTCCCCGCTTCGGTTCATAAAGGTGCGCGGCTTGGCCAGCAGCACGGCGACATCGGCCACCCCTCCGCGTCCGACGAAGGCGTCACATTCAATCCGATCGAGCGAGATTCTCGCCCCCTCGGCCAGCGCGTCAACGACGAGGAAACCGAGGTTATGCCGCGTCCGCGCATAGTCAGGTCCAGGGTTGCCCAATCCCACGATGGCCTTCATTACCTGCGTCATGCCCGCTCCTTCACAGGAGCGCGACTCACTCCTTCTCCTCCTCCTGCTCAGCCTTACCCTTGCGAATGACCTCCGGCTCCACCGGTTCCGCCATAGGAGGCGCTGGCGCAGTCACTTCCTCAACCCGCGGCGGCAGAACGCTCACGATCACCCGCTCCGGGTCCTCGAGAACCTTGATCGCATCGCCCAGGGCCAGGTCTTTGACGGCAATGTGTTCGTTGACCTTCAAGGCGCTCACATCCACGCGAATCCGTTCGGGAATCGCGTGAGGCAGACATTCAATGCGCAGTTCATGAGTGGCGAAATCGAGAAGTCCTCCCTGAGCCCTCACGCCAAACGGTTCGCCCACTACCTCGATGGGAACGCTCAGTCGCGTCGGCTTGGTCATATCCACCCGCAGCAGATCAGCGTGAATGAGCGTTCCTTTGACCGGATCCACCTGCCACTCTTTGAAAAGAACGGCGGTCGAGCCCGCGCCGTTGATCGCCACGGTGAAGATTTTCGTGTGACCCATGCTGCGGATCAACCCCAGAACGCGGTCTCGGGCGGCGGCCAAGGCCAGCGGAGGCTCGTCCCCGCCATAGAGGACGAGCGGGACCTTGCCCTCCCGTCGCAACTGACGGGCAGCGTTTTTACCCAGCCTCTGACGAATCTCTGCTTTCAGGACAACGTCGGTCGAATTCATACGAAACAAACCTCCATGTGGCCCTCTGAGAGGGCCACCGTGATGCATCTCGCCTCTTCAGATGAACAATCGGCTGACGGATGTCTCCTCATGAATGGATCGAATCGCTTCGCCCAGCAAAGGGGCGACGCTCAGAACCTTGATCTTGTCAATGTCATGTGAATGGAGCGGGATGGTGTTGGTGACGACGACTTCGGTGATCGGCGATTCCCTGATCCGCTCCAGGGCCGGTCCGGAGAGCACCGGATGGGTGCAACAGGCGAAGACCTCGCGGACTCCATGATTGATCAAGACGTGGGCGACCTCGCGCAACGTCCCGGCCGTGTCAATCATATCATCCACGATAAGGGCATTGCGGCCGGCAACATCGCCGATGACATGGAGCACCTCGGCGACATTGGCCTGTTCCCGGCGCTTGTCAATGATGGCCAGGTCCGCATTGAGTCGCTTGGCATAGGCCCGCGCCCGCTCCACCCCGCCGGCATCCGGCGAGACGACGACGAGTTGAGGAATCGCCCGCTTGCGGAAATAATCCACCAGCACCGGCGCGGCGAAAAGATGATCCACCGGAATATCGAAGAAGCCTTGAATCTGCCCGGCATGCAAATCCATGGCCAGAATGCGATTGGCTCCCGCCGTCGTCAGCAGATCGGCCACGAGCTTGGCCGAAATCGGCACCCGGGGCTTGTCCTTTCGATCCTGACGGGCATAGCCGAAATACGGGATGACGGCCGTGATCCGCCAGGCCGACGCCCGACGAAAGGCATCGAGCATGATCAGCAGTTCCATCAGATTGGAATCCACCGGCGGACACGTGGATTGCACGACGAAGACATCCGCCCCCCGCACATTTTCCAGAATCTGAAAGCTGATCTCCCCGTCGCTGAACCGACCGAGGCGAGCCTCTCCCAGCGGGACTTTCAAGTAGCTGGCGATTTCTTCCGCTAGCGGTCGGTTGGCATTGCCGGAAAAAATTTTGAGATCGTTCATTGCCCTGCTCCAACCGAGCTGGCTGGGGAGGGAGGATTCGAACCTCCGAATGGCGGATCCAAAGTCCGCTGCCTTGCCAGCTTGGCTACTCCCCAGCACTCACCAGGACAAGCGGCGCTCGCCCGCTTTTTGTCAGAGTCCCATCGCCTCAACGTACTCCCGGCGACTCACCGTTCGCGTGCGCCAGATTCGGACCGATCCATGCGCAACCCGCGCCTGTGCTTCAGCCAGGTCCTGTTCGTTGTCAAAGACCGCAAACAGCGTCGGACCGCTGCCGCTCATACGGACGACCTGCGCTCGCGTGTCCGCCAACCGATCGAACATCTGGCGGACAGCGGGAAAATGATCGAGAATGACCGCTTCAAGATCATTCCCGGC
>DATLZR010000180.1 GCA_035573895.1 Blastocatellia bacterium
ATAGTCCTAAGAGTGGCGGTATTTCTGCTCCGAAATCTCAACTCTCATATATCTTGCGCCTTATGACTTGGAAACGGAAGCTGGCGGAATGCGGGCTTGGCCTCCGCAGTTCACGACGTGGAGGGTGCCGGTGAAGTTATTTCCCAGTCAAAGGCCAGGGTCTCGTGTTGGCCGCTCTTTGGGACGAGGGGGCATCGCCCGATGGTTTTCGTGAATTTAGATTGTGCGGGCGAAACTCAATAAGAACGCATATTTCATGCGTCGTCGTATCACGAGCGGACCTTAGTGCAGCCGAGTTGTCCTGAAGGGCGCTTGAAGGGGGGACGAGCAGCAATGACCGAGCAAGAATATCTGGCGTGTTTGAGCGTGGGGGTGATTGCCCTGATGGTCTCGCTCGTCCTCGTCCCGCTGGCCAAGGCCGTGGCGGAAAAACTGGGCGTTCTGGATTACCCCGGGGAACGTAAGATTCATCGAACGCCCAAGCCCTTGCTCGGCGGCTGCGCCGTATATGCATCGTTGCTGGTTGTGGTGGGGGGCTCCCTCTATTTCCTTCCAGAAGTGCGAGAGAATCCCGTGATGGTGAACTTTTTTGGTCCTGTGCTGGCGAAGTTCGAGACGGTCTCCATGGTCTATCCCGTTCTTCTGGCCGTGTTCGCCGGTTCGATGGTCATCGTTGTCGTCGGGATTCTGGATGATGTCCTGGGGGACCGCTTCCCCATCTGGGCCAAGCTCGCGGGACAGGCTCTGGCAGCGCTGATTGTGGTACTGTCGGGGGTAGAGATTTCACTCTTTGGGTTCAGTCTCGCGGTTGCACCGGTCATAACATTCGTGTGGATCGTCGGCATCACCAATTCCTTCAACCTGCTCGATAACATGGATGGGCTGACGACGGGTGTGGCTATTGTTTGCGCTCTGCTGTTGCTGCTCATCGCCGGCTCGCTTCAGGAGGTGTACATCAGCCTGCTGCTGGCAGCCTTCATCGGCGCGTTGGCGGGTTTTCTGATTTATAATTTCCCGCCCTCGCAAATCTTCCTTGGCGACGCCGGGAGTTTACTCATCGGGTACTTCATGGGTGTGGTAACAGTCCTCGCTTCGTATGTGGCGCCGGAAGGGGCGATTCCCAACAACCTTTTCAGTCCCTTCATGCCGGTCATCGTTTTGGGGCTGCCGCTGTACGATACGGCGTCGGTGATCCTCATTCGATTGCGCGAGGGGCGACCGATTTTTCGGGGCGACAAAAGTCACCTTTCCCATCGCCTCGTCGAGTTGGGCATGACTGAACGTCAGGCCGTTCTGGCGATTTACCTTCTGACCTTTTGCCTGGGAGCGAGCGCCATCTTTTTGCGTCAAGCGACGGTGGGCGCGACCGTGATGGCTCTGGTGCAGTCCATTGGCATCGTCGTGCTCACGACCATCCTGATGATCGTTCCGCGTCGCACCTATTACGTGCAGATTCGCGCCTTTGCAGAAGATTCGGTTGGTGCGAGATCCTCCGCCGAAGCAGTGCCCTCTCGCCCGAAAGTCGAGAGCGACGCTCAAGAAGCTCCCCACTTCCCCTCGAATGCTCCGGGGACACCGTGAGAGGTGCTCCTGTGACGATCCGTCGTCCTTCTTTGCTGCTGTGGATGCTCGGAGTGAGTATCTGTTTTGCTCACACGCTGTCAGCACAAACAAACCCGCAGAAACCGTCTCCTCGCCAAAAGCCGTCGAGCCCGACGACAGCAAAAGCGCCCTCCCCTCCCGCTGAGTCCGCGTCGGGACCATCGGTTCCTCCGGTCATGGCTCCGGGAAGCGACGTGACCGTCTTTGATCCGGGAAGCTCGATTGCGCGGGATTATCTGCGGGGGGGAATCGTACTGGGGCGCGCTCTAGTGCGACCGACGCTCGACGTGGGACTGGAAGGGGATTCCAATTTTCTCACCCTCGCCGAGACGCGCGGCGCACGAAACGGCGTGTTCACGATCTCCCCCGGTCTGGACCTCGAGGTCCCGGTCATGCGGAGTGGTCTTCGCCTGACCTATGCCCCCCTCCTCCGGCTGTTGAACGTTGCCGGGTTGCCGGGATCGAATGTGGCTCACCGGGTGAATCTCGACGTCACGACGAAGGTCACACCTGCACTCACTCTCTCGTTTCGAGCCCATGGGGCACGATCGGTTTTCGATACGCTCGAGTTTGATCCAGGCCGCGAGGTCTTCTTCAGCGCGAAACCCTTCTGGAGAACGGATGTTGCTCTCCTGGCAACCTATCTTCTCTCTCCCCGGAGCACACTGACAACCCAGATCGGCGTCAACAAAGTGCAGTTTCGCGGACGACCGGAAGCGACCGATCTCTTTTTTGATCACACGACGCTGCGCGCGAATATCAGTTACATGCGCCGGCTGAGTCGCCGTCATACGGGAACGCTCGGATTGGAGGTCGGCACCAATGGATCGCTGCGAGCGGACAATGCACGTGATCCCCAACTGAACGATTACCGGTTGTGGCAACCGACGGTGACGGTCCTCAGTCAGTTCACTCCCACTTTAACCGGTCAGATCTCGCTCGCCTGGCGTCATCAAAAGTTTCCCCACGCCGTGCGGAGTTTCTCCGGTGCTCAGATGAGCTTCTCGCTGGAGAAGCGATTGGGACCGGCAATGGACCTCAGCCTGAGCGGATTGCACACGTCGGTCCTCTCGGCATTCAATCCCGAAGAGGGAAATAGCTTTGCCATCAGCTCGGGCGTGGAGGCTCATTTGACGCATCGCCTGGGCCCGCGACTGAGCTGGGGCGCCGGTGCAGACTTTCAGCGCCTTTCTTTCCCCGTTCCCCTGAGCGAGCGTAGCAGCTTCGGTGGCTCGTCTCTCGGACGCTTTGCCGGAGTGCGCCGCAGCGACTCGATCGTGGGAGGCCGTGTTGAGGTCCGCCTCCGGCTCATTGATCTGACCGCCGTCCAATTCGGTTACGTTTTCCACCGTCGCGGATCAAGCGTTTCCCCTTTCTCGTTCGAACGCAGTCGGTTTATAATCGGTCTCTCGCTTGGACGGACGATTCCAACACGAATCAGTACCCGAAGGTTTTAAGAGATGGTGATTCGCCGGCAAAAGTCCAACGAAAATCGGCAACGCCGCATCCTTAAGCGAGGCCTGACCGTATGGTGTATGTGGGCAGCCGCACTCATTCTCCCTGCAGGGGGTGCGCGTCCTCTGGTCACCGAAAGCATTGCTCAGCAACAGGCCTCCTCGGCGAGCGAGACCAGGTCCCAACCTGCGCCTGCGCTGACGCGCATCTATCGCGTCGGGCCTGAAGATGCCCTGGAGATCCGGCTCCTCAACGATCCCGAAGCCCAACCTGACTACCGCGTGTCTCCCGGCGGGTACATCTTTTTCCCCTACATCGGCAACGTTCACGTGGCCGGGAAGACGACGAGCGAAATCGAAGAAGAACTGAAGCGCCTGCTCAAGAACGGATACTTCGAGAACCCTGAGGTCATCGTCGCCGTCAAAGAGTACAAGAGTCACTACGTTTACCTTCTCGGCGAAACGGGCGGCGGTCAGATCGTGCTCAAGCGCGAGCAGGTCCCCTTGATTGAAATTCTGGCTCAGGCGGGCGTGCGGCCATCGGTTCGTCGGGTGACGATTACTCGTTTGGGGGGTGACACAGGTCAGCCGTCAACAATCACCGTCAACCTGAACGCGCCAGAGAAGTACTCGGTCATGGTTCAACATGGCGATATCATCGAAGTCGAGACCCTCGTTGAGCGCGTTTTCATTACCGGCGAAGTGCGCCAGCCGACGGCTCAGGAATATACTCCGGGCTTGACGCTGTCTCAAGCCATCATTCAGGCGGGCGGCCCAACCGAGTTCGCCAAACGCAGCAAGATTGAAATCAAGCGAAAAGCCCCCGATGGGACCGTCACCGTCCTTCGCGCTGACTTCGATAAGATTCTACGCGGCGAGAGCCCGGATATTGAACTTCAGCCCGGCGACCTCATCTACGTTCACCGTCGCTTCTTCTAATCCTGTTGACCAGGCACAAGGAAGGGCAGTAAGGCTCCTGTTTGTTGGGGGGACGTAAGTCACTCCTCATGACAGGGGACATTGGCGCCGCGCCTGCGGATGGCAGGATCCGAGCGGAGGAAAGGTCTACCAGGCCCTGTCGCATGGCTTGCGACAGATTTTGTTTGCCTGGAGGGGTATATAGGGGTGAGGCATGTAGGTCGGAAGCTCAACTGACGGCATGACGAAGGGGTCTATTCCCTTCTTTTCCCGAAGGTTGCTGAGGTGACCGCGAGTTAGCGCGACGACTTCCGAAAGGGGCCATCCTCGCTTAGGCTGGGTCAGAGATGAACCTCTTTGTCGCAAGCAATGCGACAGCAGAAGTGAGGAAAGACGGCACTCATCGTGCTGACCATTACTTATTGATGAGGCATGAGATGATCCCATTCGGCCCCTCTTTTGAGCAGTGATGTCTCGGTGTGGCACATCGTTTGCTAATAGAAGGGCATGAAATCAGGCACACGGAGACACCTTATGCGGCCGAGCATTCGCTTCTTGAGCAAGCGAAGGACGATCCGACTCCCGCTGATCGGATCGTCTCCGTCATGAGCGCTTGTCCCTCTCCGGCGCTCGTGGCGGGAAGCCCCCGTCGAATTTCCCCCAACGACATTTTCAAACTCTCGCCAGAGAGTACGGGGGCTTCTGGTTTCTTCGTGGCCGTTTTTGTGGTTTGCGCAAGTTATGGACCGGATGCCGTCGGGTCTCCCGTAATCCTTCCTTGCGGGCGAGGAAGCCGAAGAGCTTCCATTGAATCCAAGCCATGACCGGGTGAGGGAGAGTAAGTCTCATAACTCCAGTCCGTGAAGGGGGGAGGAAGGATATGGCCGCGAGAAAACTTTTCCTTACTCGGGGTGTGTCACGAATTTCCGACGTGGTCTTGCGTCGCCTGGCCAGGAGACGCTCGGTTTGTTACCCGCGCCTTCTGCGATTCCGGGAAGAGGACGTTGCGCTTTTTTTCGGACGAACAATGGCGG
>DATLZR010000181.1 GCA_035573895.1 Blastocatellia bacterium
AACGAGCGGGGATGCTTGCTCCCGGACTCCGGGACTCGCTAGAATCTTCCCCGCACCGGGAGGATCGGACGAACCATGCGGATCGGAATTGACGCCCATGCTATCGGGACGGGTCTTGCCGGAAACGAAACCTATATCAAGAACCTCATCCCCGCACTCGCTGAGATTGATAGCAAGAACGAGTACATCATCTTCGTCACGCGCTCCGAAAGCCCTGTTGCCGAAATCGAGAAGTTTCCTCATGTTCGGATAGTCCGTATCTGGCCTCATACGCGATACGTGCGGATTCCCCTGAGTCTGCCGCTGGCCGTGTTGCGGACGGGCGTTGATTTGCTCCACGTGCAATATACCGCGCCTCCCTGGAATTTCGTTCCTGTGGTGACGACGATCCACGACATCTCGTTTGAGCATCTTCCGCAGTTTTACACTCCTCGGGAACGCTGGTTCTTCAAGCTGGCCATCGGGTATACCGCCCGTCATGCCGCGAAAATTCTCACCGATTCCGAATATTCCCGTCAGGACATTATCCAGACCTACGATCTGCCAGCGGATCGTGTCGTTGTGACTCCGCTTGGGGTGAGTTCCATCTTCAGGCCGGTTCGAGAACCTGATCGGATTGAATCGGTCAGGAAAAAATACGGGATCACCCGCGAGTACCTGTTGAGCGTGGGGAGTCTGCAACCCCGAAAAAATCTCGTGCGTTTGATCACGGCCTACGTCCGACTTCGCGCGCGAGAGGAGGATTTCGCGCCGCAGCTTGTGATTGTGGGCAAGCGGGCCTGGCTCTATCAGGACATCTTTCGGGCGGCCCGGACATCCGGCTACCTCTCCGACATCATCTTCACTGACTACGTGCCGGATGAAGACCTGCCCATGCTCTACAGTGGAGCGACGGTGTTTATCTATCCTTCGATGTTCGAGGGTTTCGGATTGCCGGTGCTGGAAGCAATGGCCTGTGGCGTTCCGGTGATCACGAGCAACAGTTCCTCGCTGCCGGAAGTCGCCGGCGAGGCAGCCGTCCTGGTTGATCCCTATGACGAGACGGCGCTCGAAAAAGCCATCCTCCGCCTCGTCAGCGACGATCGGTTGCGCCAGAAATTGTCGCTGGAGGGCCTTCGGCAGGCGCAAAAATTCTCCTGGCGTCGAACGGCGGAGCTGACGCTGCAGGTCTACGAAGATGTGGTGCGGCGGGCCACGGGAAAGTCTGAGCCTCTTTATGCACGGTCAGCAGCATCATGAGCGAGCCTTCGTTCCCCCTTCGGTCCTCACAGGAGAAAGTACCTGGCCACGATACACAAATCGGTGTGCTTGAAACGTCAGCGGAGGTCAACGGTGAAGGCGTTCAGGGAGGACCAAGCGCCGCCCGCCATCCCTCGGTCTGATTCAAGAGCGATCCGAACCGGGCAGCGACAGTGCCGTCGGCATTGGTCAGACGCGGGCTCTCCCGTTCAGCGCCATCTGGGATTCTAGCTCGTGAAGAGAGATCGAAGATGAAAATCGCCATCATGGGAATTCGGGGAATCCCGGCTAATTACGGAGGCTTCGAGACCTTCGCCGAAAATCTGGCCACGCGGTTGGTCGAGCGCGGTCATGAGGTCACGGTCTACGGTCGAAGCCACTACGTGACGCCCACTCTGCGGTCTTATCGGGGAGTTCGCCTGGTCGTTCTGCCTACAATCAAGCACAAATATTTCGATACGGTGGTTCACACGATCCTGTCGGTGCTGCACGCGTGGCGGCAGGATTACGATGTGATTCTCTTTTGTAATGCGGCTAATGCCCTGGCTGCGGGACTGGCGCGGCTGCTGGGAAAGAAGACCGTCATCAACGTGGATGGGATCGAACGCAAGCGGCGCAAATGGAACTGGCTCGGACGAACATATTACCTGCTCTCGGAGTGGCTCTCGACGATTCTCCCCCATGCCCTTGTCACCGATGCTCGCGTCATTCAGGACTATTATCGCCGCCGGTACCGAAAGGAGTCGTGGATGATTGCTTACGGGGCCGATGTCGAGCGCTGGCCCGATAGCGGACGCCTGCGGGATTTCGGACTGGAGCCCGATCGCTACATCCTCTATGTCAGCCGATTGGAGCCGGAAAACAACGCGCATCTTGTCATTGAAGCCTTTGAGGGGGTTCGCACCGACATGAAGCTCGTGATCGTGGGCGATGCTCCCTATGCGCGGGACTACATCCGGCGGCTCAAGCAGACGCAGGATCCGCGCATTCTTTTCACGGGATTCGTCTTTGGTGATGGCTATCGCGTTCTCCAACAAAACGCTTACTGCTACGTTCACGCTACCGAGGTGGGAGGGACACACCCGGCCCTCGTCGAAGCCATGGGATTTGGCAATTGCGTCCTTGTTCTCGACACGCCGGAGAATCGCGAGGTCGCCGGGGAGGCCGGTCTCTATTACCGGGATGCCGCTGAGTTGCGCGCCCATCTCCAGCGGCTTGTTGATTCACCTGATCTGCTTGAATCTTTTCGTCAGCGAGCGCGCGCCCGCGCCCAAGCCCACTACTCGTGGGATCATGTGACCGACCAGTACGAGAAGCTCTTCAGACTGGTCGTCGCGCGTTCCCTGGGGCTGGACCGTTAGAGCCCGTGAGAAACCGGTCTTTGCCTTTCCGGCCTGTTCGACAGAACGAAGGGTTACGCGCCTGGTTCAACAGCCCCCACCAATTGCCTTTTGAAAACCCTCAGGGATTGCGGATGACTGATTACGGGATCGGAACGTGTAAATTCGGAGATCCACTCGCTTACAGCCCGCCTTTGGTATCAATTGCAAATTGCCCTAACCGTAGTCCCATTCTTCAGACTTGAGCCCCCGGCGAGCCGCTCGAATCAGCGTTTGCCTTTGCGACCGCTTGGGACGTAGCGACGCGGACGGTTGGGCTGGCGGAGCGTCATTTTCAGCCGCTGTTCTTTGTCGAGGGCGGGCTTTTGCTCGCCGACTTTTTTCCCGATCTCTTTCGGTTTCTTGATCATCCCAGCACGATCCTCTCCGGGCGCGCCGGGCCGTCACCGAGTGCTTACCCGGCCAGGGCCCGCTCGCGGGTGATCTCTTTGAAAAAGGTGAAGTCTCCCGACACCGGGATGCGCACGTTTCCCACCGAGGGGTTCATCACAGCGACATTAGCCGGATACCAGAGATAAATCCAGGGGAGGTCCTCAGCGAGAATCTCCTGAATTCGGGCATAGCGGAGGATTTGTTCGGATCGGTCCGGGGTCGCTTCGGCCTCGGCAATGAGCCGATCGAGTTCGGGATTGCGATACCGGGCTCGATTGAGGAATCCCGTGCGCTCGCTCTCCCGGATCGTGCGATCGCCGGGAATCGAGCGTGAGCCGAAAGCGGCTTTGAAAATGTCGGTGAACTGATTCGCTCCAACCTGACGGAGGAAGAAGAGCTGATAGTTACCCGTGTTAATATCGTTGAGCAGTGTTTGAAACTCGAACGACTGCAGTTCCAGCTCAATGCCCACCTGTCGGAGGTTCTCCTGAATCACGGTGGCGATCTTTCGTGGCTGCTCGGCCGAGGAGGTCTTGAGGGTCAGGCGAAAGCGCGGTCGCGGTCCCGGACCATCGGGATCGCGAAAGCCTGCCTCATCCAGAAGACGGCGCGATCGTTCGGGGTCGTAGTCATAGCGCCGTACGCGGGAAAAGTAAGCCCAGTGTGTGGGAGGGAGAACACTCGATGCCAGCGTTGCCTGGTTGCGGAGCAGGGTTTGAATGATCGTGGGACGGTCAATCGCCCAGGCGATCGCCTGACGCACCCGCCGATCCTTCAGAATCGGATCGGTCGTATTCACACCGAGATATTCCAGCGTGGCTCCCTCCGTCACGATGACCTTCAGAGGTCCTGCTCGCTGTTGCTCAGCAACGAAGTCGGGTGACAGTTGCGCGTTCAGGGCAAAATGAACCGTCCCTCCCTGAAGCTCCAGAGCCAGCGTCGTCGGATCACGGACGATTTTAACCGTGAGCCGCTCAATTCGCGGCATCCCCTGAAAGGCGTCGGGGAAACGCAAGAGGCGAATCTCTTGATTCTCTCGATAGCTTTCGAATCGGAACGGACCGGTTCCCACCGGGCGAGTGGCGATGCTCGCGCCCGATCCATCGGGAATGATGCCGATGGCGATGAGATCAACGAGCAATCCCCGGTAAGGCTCGCGGCAATGGAAAACGACCGTGTGCGCGTTAGCGGCCTCCACCCGCTCCAGCTTGCTCAGAGCTGCCCGTTTGGGTGAATCGAAGTCAGGAGCCAGAAGCGTCTCGAACGTATAGACGACATCTCGGGCCGTCAACTCTCGCCCGTCGTGAAAGCGCACGCCCCGACGTAAATGGAAGGTGTAGGTTCTCCCGTCTCCAGCTACCTCCCAGCGCTCAGCCAGCTCAGGTACGATCTCGAATCGGTCGTCTTTTTGCACGAGAGTGTTGAACAGAAGTTGCTGAATCCGCGCCGTTACCGCATTTGTCGGGCCTCGTGGATCAAAGGTGAGCGGAGGCGTCTCCACGGCGATGATCAGCTCGTTGTCCGACGCGGGATTGGTTCGGCACCCGATCGCAAGGCATGTTCCCATGACGACGATACAAATGAGCAGGCGACGCCACGCACCCGGTTTTATTGTCTGGACGGCCGTCGTCGGCCGGGCCAGGATGTGTCGAGATGAAGCGGGTTTCGATCTCATCACCCTCAGGGCCGACAGGTTTGCTGCAGCGGAAGGATGGAAGGTGAATGGAGCTGGACAAAAATTATGCAACTTGCTAGATGTTGCTGAAATTGTGTCACTTAATGATGCCGAGATGAGGCTTTTCCACAGACTTTTCCACAGGTTGCTGTGGAAAAATTTTCCTTTGACGACAGCGTCACTCATGGCGTGGACCCGACCCAGGACTCACGAGTGCGCTCATTTCACCGAGCAGGCGGAGATAGGAGGGAATCGCGGGAGGCACGGCTGTTTCTGGTTGAGAGCTTTGACGGGAAGCGTGATGGGCGGCGAGCAGGTCGAGCGTGCCCAGCACTCCCCAGGGGCTCGTCAGTTTCACCTCCACACCAGTAGTTTCCTTTTTCCCCAGACCGAAGACAGGGGGATTCCATTCCGCTTCCAGTGCCCGGATCAAAGGATCGGTGGAGGGCAAAGCTCCGAGCAAACCCCGAACGGCAGGCATACGGAAGATGCCCGGACTCATGAAGAGAGCAAGGCCCGCTGTTCCGGGCGATGGCAGATGGCTGGTGAGGGTAGCACTACGGCCCTGAGTGCGAGCGGCCTCGCGGGCGTCAACGACTCGTTTGACTGCTTCGGTGGACGCAAGGACGGCGATGTCTTTGAGGACAGTGACCGACAGCGTGGGATCAATCGGATAAATGGTCACCGACTTATACGTCACCGGGGCCGCCGTCAGTCCCCCTTGATTCTTCATCCGCTGGTAAATCTTCTCCGCAACGGTCGAAAGCGTTCGCGAGTCAGTCACCGTCAGCAAAATCACCCGTTCGAGATCTGCCGACGTCGCCTGGGTTCGGGGAATATAAGCGAGCGCGAACTCGTTACCTAACGAGGCGATCAGCTCGGCTCGAATGCGAAATCCGAGGTCCGTCTCCAGCCTGGCAATGGCATCCTCCGCCGTTTGACCCCCAAGTTGCATTCGGATCAAGGGGCCGAGCGTCGTCAACAAGGCGTCGTAAAGCTGATTGAGGTTAGTGCCGACAGTCATGCTGAGGACCGCATCGTCGGGAATCGAAGAGAGAGCGGCAAAGGGGACAGTGGGAATATCCAACAAGGCCGTGATGAGATTCTTTCGCTGGCCATCAACAATGAGGTGGAACTCATCGGTCACCGCTTTATCGGTAAAGTTTGTGGTGAACGTCGCTGCCTTGAGCGCCGAAATGCCGGCGAACTGGAGAGCCGGAACAAGCAACGAGACGCCCCCGCGTCCGGGATTGGCAGCCAGCATGGCGATAAGAAAGTTGGACAGCTTCTCGAGATTGATGAATCCCCTCAGGGGAACCGGGGAGGATTTCTCAATCGTCCCTTGATACAGGGGATTGTCGGCGAGCGACGGCTTCACGCCGATGCCATCAATAATCCTTTCGACGGCCGAGGGGTGTCCGAGCAGGAGAAATTTCTCTCTTCGGGCGAGACTCAGCTTTTCGCCGACAAACAGACGATCTACGGTCGTAATCCTGGCTCCCTTTCGCTCAACCGTTGTGGGCGCGAAAGCCGCATGTCTCTCTTCAAATCGCCGTATGGCTTCGTCCAGCAGACCTGGATTTCCAATTTCCGCAACCAGGGCGGCGGCGGGCAATGCCATTGCCGATCCGGGCCGATCAAAGAAAACATAGGCCAGCCGACCCGGCACGGGTTGAATCGCTTCGACAGTGTCCTGAATCGAGCGGCTCAGGGGAGAGTCCGGTGAGGTGGATCGAACGAGCCGGTAAAAGCGATTCTGCGAAAATCCGTTTCTCAATCCCGCGAGGTCCTCGATGAAGACAATAGCCAAAGCATCCGCGGGCACTATGGATTCCAGTCGCGTGGTTTGAGATGGGCTCGTCGCCCGCTGGGATTGAGACTGAAACCCGACCGTGCTGATCTGGCCGAGGGTCAGAACTAAAACGAAAAGAGAGACTCGGCTGCTCATGTGCGACCCCTCCTGCTCTGCCCGTACAGGGCGTCGGTCATCCGTTGTTCGGGCATCTCTGGCATCTCCAGTACCCGTCACCGCAGGGCGAGATTCTAGCAGAGGGGCAGGCCCAGGACTAGCCGATTTCTACGATGCCCGCTTGACAGGTTGGTCTTTCACTCTCATAATCGGCACTCTTGTTTTATCCGGAATACAAATCACGCGGGATAGAAGTGGTGTGAAGGCGGTGCCTCTCTCCGTGCAACCGAATGAAAGAGCGAGCGGGGAGAAGTTTGGAACAGCGGGGGAACCCTTCTCTCCAGGAGGAGGGAAAATCCACAACGGAGGTGAAACCCGGTGGCGAACCAGCTCTTTGCGAAAAAATCCATTGACGATCTTCGTGCCGAAGCTGCCAATGAGGAGCACGGATTGAAGCGTGCGCTCGGCCCGCTCAATCTCACGACCCTGGGAATTGGCGCAATCATCGGTGCGGGGATCTTCGTGCTGACGGGGAATGCGGCGGCGCAGTATGCCGGCCCGTCCATTGTGCTCTCTTTTGTCCTGGCCGGCATCGGTTGTGTTTTCGCCGGCCTTTGTTACGCCGAGATGGCTGCGATGATCCCCATCGCCGGTAGCGCCTATACCTATTCCTACGCCACAATGGGGCAGTTTTTCGCCTGGATCATCGGCTGGGACCTGATCCTCGAGTATTCGCTTGGGGCGGCCACGGTGGCCATCGGCTGGTCGGGCTATTTCGTCAGCTTCCTCAAAGATTTCGGCATCATCGTCCCGCCGGAGCTGACGGCAGCCACGGGGACCAGATTGATCAACGTCCCCGGTCAGGGATGGACGACGTTCACCACGGCGCTGGCCGACACATTGCAAAAACAAGGCATTGATCCCAGTACCTTGCCCCAGGTCACGGCGATTGTGAACCTCCCGGCCATATTGGTGATTGCGCTGGTGACGATTCTTCTGGTGATCGGGATCAAGGAGTCGGCCAATGTCAACACGGCCGTCGTGATCCTCAAAGTCTCCATCCTTCTGATCTTCGCGGCGGCGGGACTCGTCTTCTTGCTTCAGCATCCCGATGTCTGGCGGGAGAACTGGAAAGAGTTCATCCCTCCCAATACGGGTGAATTCGGACATTTCGGCTGGAGTGGGATCTTGCGCGGTGCGGGCGTCATCTTCTTCGCCTATATCGGATTTGATGCCGTTTCGACGGCCGCCCAGGAGGCCAAGAACCCTCAGCGGGACATGCCCATAGGAATCCTTGGGAGCCTGGCCATCTGCACGATCATTTACATTCTCGTCTCGGGGGTGCTCACGGGCATCGTTCATTATTCCCGGTTGCTCGTACCTGATCCGGTGGCGGTGGGCATTGACGCGACGGGATTCACCTGGCTGGCACCGTTTGTGAAAATCGGCGCCGTCGGCGGGTTGTTCTCGGTCATTCTGGTGATGCTACTCGGGCAGCCGCGCATCTTCTGGACAATGGCGCGTGATGGGCTGCTCCCGCAGGCTTTCGCCCGCGTGCATCCCCGATTCAAGACGCCGCACATCACCACCATCATCACCGGCGTCGCCGTAGCCATCGCTGCCGGGATGTCGCCAATTCATGTTGTGGGTGAACTGGTGAGCATCGGGACGCTCCTGGCCTTCGTGCTGGTATGTTCGGGGGTGCTGGTCTTGCGATACACTCAGCCGGATGCACCGCGTCCGTTTCGTGCTCCTGGAGTTCCGCTGACGCCGATCCTGGGTGTGCTCGTGTGCCTGGCACAAATGCTCGGATTGCCGAAAGCCACCTGGGAACGCCTGATCATCTGGATGGTACTCGGACTGCTCATCTATTTCTTCTACGGGATTCGTCGCAGCCGTGTGGCTCAGGTGACAGCATCGTAGCACGAAAGTTTGCCAGAAAAGCGCAGGCCGGAAAGCCTACATGTAACGCAGACTGTCTGGTCATGTAACGCGGACTTTCTAGCCTGCGAAACGAGAAAGCTGCAGGCTGGAAAGCCCGCGCCACATCACGCCACAACGGAGACAAAATCTATGACCGCAGCCGATCGAGCTGAGGCCAAAGCCGAGGGAAAGTTTGTACGGGGTCTGGGCCTGTTCGATTCCACGATGATCGTGGCGGGCTCGATGATCGGGTCCGGCATTTTCATCGTGTCGGCAGATATTGCCCGTCAGGTGGGATCGGCCGGATGGTTGCTGGTGGTATGGGCCGTCACCGGTGTTCTCACGCTCATGGCGGCGCTGACATACGGTGAGCTGGCCGCCATGATGCCCCGTGCAGGAGGACAGTATATCTATCTCCGGGAAGCTTATAGCCCGCTATGGGGATTTCTCTACGGCTGGACGCTCTTTCTCGTCATCCAGACGGGAACGATTGCAGCGGTGGCCGTCGCCTTCGCCCGATTTTTCGGCGTGCTCGTCCCCCAGGTCTCGGAAATGCGGAAATTTTTCGAGTGGGGACGATTCTCGTTGTCGCCGACAACGCTCATGGCCATCGGCGTGATTCTCTTTCTGACCTGGGCCAACACGCGAGGCCTGCGCACGGGAAAAATCGTTCAAAATATCTTCACGCTGACGAAAATTGCTGCCCTGATTGGACTGATTCTTCTGGGCCTTCTTGTGGGCGCTAATGCGACGGCCATTGAGGCCAATTTCCGGGACTTGTGGACGGCTACCTCGACTCAGCCCGTGGCCCGCGGTCAGGCCGAGTTCGTGACGGTTCCGCTGACCGGTGTGGGCTTATTGCTTGCCCTGGGCACGGCGATGGTGGGATCGCTGTTTGCTTCGGATGCCTGGAACAATATCACCTTCACGGCCGGCGAGGTGAAAAATCCCCGGCGGACTTTACCTCTCAGTTTATTTTTCGGCGTGACGCTCGTCTCGATCCTATATCTTTTGGCTAATGTCGCCTATCTGGTCACGCTGCCGCTGCGCGGATCGCCGGACGGCGCGTCGGTGATCGAGCGGGGGATTCAATTTGCCACCAACGATCGCGTGGGGACGGCGGCCGCCGAGGTCATCTTCGGGTCGGGCGCATCAGCCATCATGGCGATCCTCATCATGATTTCGACGTTCGGATGCTTGAATGGATTGATCCTGGCCGGTGCGCGCGTCTATTATGCCATGGCCCGTGACGGGTTGTTTTTCAGCGCGATCGGAAAACTCAACGAGCGCGGCGTCCCTCATAATGGGCTCCTGTGGCAGGGCATCTGGGCCTCTGTGCTGACAGTGTCCGGCACCTACAGCGAGCTGCTCGACTACGTCATCTTTGCCGTCCTCGTGTTCTACATTTTGACGATGGGAGGCGTCTTTGTCCTCCGGCGGAAACGACCGGAAGCCGAACGCCCCTATCGCGCCTTGGGCTATCCAGTGATTCCAGCACTCTACATCCTGGCGGCAGCGTTCATCTCGATTGATCTGCTGATTTCGGCCAAGACGCGGGCAAATACCTGGCCGGGATTGCTCATTGTTCTGGCCGGTGTCCCTGTCTACTATCTCTGGAAGCGCAGTGCCGTCATCCAGGTGTCGCCTGTGGCCGAGGCGGAAGAAGCTTAGCGCCGACGTTCTGGCAGATACTGTGGCTCCCTAAATTGGTGTGAGAGCGTGAGACGACGATGGCAGCAGAACATGCGATGACACCTTCCTCGGATCCCCCCAAGAGGATGCCGCTGCATACAAAAATCTTCCTGGGCCTGGTGGTGGGTGCCGCATCAGGGATCATCACCAACACACTGTGGCCCGGAAGTCCTGCTGTGGAATGGGTCGTCGGAACCATCACCGAACCCGTCGGGCAAATCTTCCTGCGGATGCTCATAATGGTCGTCATTCCCCTCGTCTTCGCCTCGCTGGCGTTGGGGGTCGCCGGGCTTGGGGACCTGCGCAAGCTTGGCCGTATTGGGGTGAAGACGCTTCTCTACTTCCTGCTGGTGACCACCCTGGCTGTGGTCATCGGACTCGTACTCGTCAATCTGATCAAGCCGGGTGAGGGATTGCCCGAAGATGTGAAAGTGCGGCTGCTGGAAACCTATCGCGGCCAGGCCAGTCAGACCATGCAGCAGACCGGGCAGGTCAGCTTTGGCATTAACACCTTCATCAACATCGTTCCTCGCAATCCCATCGCCTCCGCCGTACAAGGAGATATGCTGGCCATTATCTTTTTCGCCCTCATGTTCGGCATCGCGCTCACGTTCCTTCCCCAGAGCCGTTCGGCCCCCGTGATCTCGGTCCTCGAAGGGATTGGCGATACCATGGTGATCATCATTGAGATGGCCATGAAACTAGCTCCCTTTGGGGTTGCAGCCTTGATCTTCAGCGTGACGGCGCGATTTGGCTTTGATTTGCTGGCCAAGCTCGGTCTTTATGTAACAACGGTGATCCTGGGTCTCACCATTCACCAGTTTGGCGTTTATTCGATTCTTGTTCGAACGCTGGCCCGGGTGAGCCCGCGCTGGTTCTTCAGCGGGATTAAGACCGTGATGGTGACGGCCTTCTCCACCAGCTCCTCAAATGCCACCCTCCCCACGACCATGCGCGTCTCCGAAGAAGTCCTGGGAATTCCCCGGGAAATTTGCGGATTCGTCCTTCCTCTGGGCGCAACTATGAATATGAACGGGACGGCTTTGTTTGAAGGCGTGACAGTTCTGTTTCTCGCCCAGGTCTTCGGCATCCATCTCTCGTTCACGGCCCAGATCATCGTCGTGATCATGTCGGTTTTGACCGCCGTTGGCGCAGCGGGCGTTCCAGGAGGATCGCTGCCGCTGCTCATCCTGGTCCTCCAGGCAGTGGGTGTTCCGGGGGAGGGAATTGCCATCATCCTCGGCGTTGATCGTCTGCTCGATATGTGTCGCACGACCCTCAATGTCACCGGGGATGTGACGGCAGCGGCTTTTGTAGCTCGGTCGGAAGGATATTTATTGACGCCGAGTCTGGGCGTCGCCGCTTCCATTGAGCCTGAGCAAACGTGATCTCACTTTGCTCTCCCCCCGGCAGAAAGCTTAATGTCCGGGAGGATAGGGATTTTCCAGATTATCAGGAGACGAAAAAGAGATGGCAGAACCCATTGGCCAACAGCGATTGAGCTTCTGGGGCCTCGTGGCCATTGCCCTCATTGGCGCACTGATCTATTTCTTGATGCAATCGGGGAAGTTCTTCCTCATCTATGTGCTCGTGACTCTCGCCTTGTGTGTACTTTTGCTGCTCGTGGCTTTTGACATCGGGATAAAGAAGGAAAATCATCGCGGATAAACGGTGCCCCTGCGGGCGAGGGAATGGTTTCCAGACCGGTTCGTCACACCGGGTGCGTCGGTGATGACCGGGTGCAACGATTGATGCTTGGCGGGTATTCGATCCAGAGCGACCTCTGCTTCTGATATCGTGACCAGTTATCCGCGATTCATAGGGGTTTTTCAAAAGGCCATTGGTATTAGCCTCTCTCACCGGAAGTTGCTGCTCTTTTAAGCTCACGGACTGGCATGTCGGGTGCTCGGGGCAAGCCTCTCCCGACATCAGGAGAGTGTGATGGGTGATTCCACCACGGGAGTTCGGCCCGCATGTCTTTCCGGCTCAAGAGGGAGGATTTCTTGACATCAACCTGAGAGCGGGCACTTTTTGCGCGTCACCGGCATCGTCCCCGACCCCTTATTAGTCGAGCTGACAGCAAGCGATCCACCGCAATAGAAGTCGTCTCAGAAATGGTGGGGAGTAGTGCTTTGAGCCTGAATTTATGCGACGCGGTGAGCCCAGAAGATCGCTTCTGGTAAGTCGGATTGTTGGCAGCGAGCGTTCATCCGTTAAAAAGCCCCTCTATGGCCGTTTGCCTCGAAAGTTGACCCACGCCTTAACTGGGCGCGTGCGTCAAAATCTGGGAATCTTGTCTTCAGGCCACAGGTCAGTTCGATGGCGGCTTGATCATCCTGAGCGCCGGATCGTATCGGGATGGCTTTGACCAGCATCCGCACGTCGTCATCAAACTGCTCCTCAACCGTTCTCTCCGTTGTGAGATGTAGGGCGATGGCCTTCCCTTATCAGGAGGGAACGGAAAATCCCCGCGTCTTTTAAACGCGGCAGTACCAGGAGGCAACCCCGCGTCATCTTGGTGTCGGCGAGGTCGGCAAAGCGACGAAGGCCGCTTTTACTTGTTCGTGTCGCCGGCGGGCGATCTCCAGCGCACGACCATATCCCTCATGCGAGCGAACGGGGTCGAGCAGGGGATCACGGGCAATGTAGGGG
>DATLZR010000182.1 GCA_035573895.1 Blastocatellia bacterium
CGATCCGACTCGATATCTCCTACGAGTATACGCACCGGGGTGAGGGGGTCACAATTGATATCGGGCTCTTTGACCCCGTCGGGTTTCGCGGGTGGAGCGGAAGCAACAAGTCATCGTTCTTCATCTCGCGGGAAGCCGCGTCGCCGTCGTACCGGGCGGGTGAGCTGCCACCGGGACGCTGGAGGATCCTTTTGGGGGTCGCGCACGTTCGAGAGGGGTTGACTTCTCATTACACCGTGAGAATTCGCACGACGACAGGGCGGGTCGAAAGAACGGACGAGATGTCGGCGATTCCGGGTGTTGTCCTTAAGAAGGGACCGGGGTGGTATCGAGGCGATCTCCACGCTCACACCGGCCACAGCGATGGATTCTGTCGAAACGAAGGGAAGCAGCTCGTTCCCTGCCCAGTCTTTCGGGTGGCAGAGGCCGCTCGCGCTCGTGGACTCGATTTCCTCGCCATCACCGATCACAACACCACGAGCCACCATGCCGAATTAGCGAGCCTGCAGGGATATTTCACGACCTTGCTGCTCATTCGCGGGCAGGAACTGACGACGTACCGAGGCCACGCGAACCTCTACGGCACGAGCGAGTTCGTAGATTTCCGCCTGGGAATGGACGGACGAACGGTGAATGATCTCCTGGACGAAGCGCATCGGGCGGGTGGACTTATTTCCATCAACCATCCGAGCTTCCCAACGGGTGAGATGTGTCGGGGATGCGGCTGGCAGGATACGGCCACGACCGATTTCAGTCGTGTTGATATGGTCGAGGTCATCAACGGCACTCGCGTTGAAGGACCGCTGAGCGGAATCCCGTTCTGGCAGGACCGCTTGAACGAAGGCTATCGCATCACGGCCATCGGTGGTGGAGATGACCACCGCGCCGGAAGCGGCGAACAGCCGGAAAATGTCATGGGCGTCCCCACGACTGTCGTTTTCGCCCGCGAGCTTTCGGAAGCTGCCATCCTCGCTGGACTCAAGGCCGGCCACGCCTACATTCGCACACGAGGACCGGACGGGCCGCATGTCGAGCTGACGGCGGAAGACCAACAGGGTCGCCGGTTCCTCATGGGGGATGAAATGGTTGTCCGTCCCGATGAGACGATCACGCTTACGATTTGGGTGAAGGATGGAGGTGGACAAAAGATCGAGATTGTGAAAAATGGGCAGATGGATGGCGCAGCCGTGCCGGTGACATCCAGTGACTTTCGCACCACCGTTCGGATATTTGCCTCCGATCGCGCATGGTATCGAGTCACTCTCCGTGATGACCGAGGCATCACGGCAATCACTAATCCGATTTATATCCGACTTTCTAAGACGACGAGTGCACGAAGGGAAAGCGTCCTGCGAGACGCTGCGCAGACTTTCCGGCCTGCGACTGTATCCAGTCTTGAAAGCATGCGCCGGTTTTTGCACAACCACAGGACGCAAGCTTTCCCGTCCGACGTAGCACCGTGGAGGAAAAGACTGTTCTGCACTCTGGAGGATACCTATGGGAAGGTTAACATTGAGAGGTGGCGTCCGACTGGGTCTGCTGTGGACATTCATCCTCTCGATCCTGTGGCCGCCGGTGTTCGCATTCCCTGCGCCTCAGAGTGATCGGGCGAGTATTCTGAAGCGACTCGAAGCGGCGACGACTCTTCCGCTTGTCGAGTGGCGATTTACCGATAGCCATGTCGTTCACCCCGAAGCGCCCGGTTTTGATGATTCGGCCTGGAGGGTATTTCGCGTGGGGGAAGAATGGAACAGTGGTCCGGCATGGTTTCGTCGCACGGTTGAGATTCCCCAGACGGTCGGCGGCTACGATATCCGAGGGGCGCGCTTGCGATTGCGCATTCGCATTGCCGGGGAAAATCCGGTTCACCTGACGGTCTTTTTCAATGGAGTGAAGAGGGAGGAAGGGAATGATCTCGACCCGATCGTGTTGACCGACAGCGCGCAGCCCGGCGAGCGATTCGTCATCTGCGTGCGGGCGAATGTGCCGGGCGGCCGCACCTGGCTTTATGCCGGTCAGCTCGAGGTCGAAGCCTCCCCCTCGCGGCCGGATCCTCGAGTTTTAATGCAGGAACTTCAGGCTGCTGAACTCATTATCTCGACCTTGAAAGAAAACAAGTCCCTGTGGGAGAGCCATCTGACGGCTGCCATCCAGAGAATTGATCTGGCGGCCCTGGATCGTGGCGACCAGGCTGCTTTCGATGCCTCGCTTCGCCGCGCGCGCGAAGCCCTCACGTCGCTGCGCGATCTCTACCGGAACTTCTCCATTCGCGCCGTCGGCAACTCCCATATTGATCTCGCCTGGCTCTGGCCCTGGACGGAATCGGTGGAAGTCGTGAGGAATACCTTTACCACTGTGCTTCGCCTTATGGAGGAGTTCCCGGAGTTTCGTTTCACCCACGGAGCGGCCCAGACCTACGCCTGGATGGAAGAAAAATATCCCCGCCTGTTTGAGGAGATACGTCGCCGCGTGCGCGAAGGTCGGTGGGAACCGATCGGCGGCGTGTGGGTGGAGTCGGATATGAATCTTCCGCACGGCGAATCCCTCGTGCGCCAGCTCCTGTATGGAACTCGCTATTTTCGGGAGAAATTCGGCCTCCGGATTCGCGTCGGCTGGAATCCCGATGCCTTCGGCTACAACTGGCAGCTACCCCAAATTCTCAAGAAATCGGGAATGGACTACTTCGTCACGCAAAAAATCTTCTGGAATGAGGTGACGCGGTTTCCTTATCGTCTTTTCTGGTGGGAGGCACCGGACGGGAGTCGCGTCCTCACCTATTTCCCGAACCACTACGGCAATCCGATCGAGCCGGTGGCAATGGCCAAGGACCTGGCCGATTATGCGGCGGCGACCGGCCATCGTGAGTACATGCATCTTTACGGTGTGGGCGATCACGGAGGTGGTCCCACGCGCAGCATGTTGGAGATGGCTGAGCGATGGCGGAAACCCGACAGCATCTATCCGCGCCTCTTCTACGGTACGGTTCATGAATTTTTTGATCGCATCAAGGCCGAGCTGCCGCGACTCAATCCGCCCGTCTGGCGCGACGAGTTGTATCTGGAAACGCATCGGGGGACCTACACGAGCCAGGCCGAAACCAAGAAAAACAATCGCCGGAACGAATCTCTCCTGCTCACGGCGGAAAAATTCTCCTCCTTGGCCCTGCTTTACGGTCGTCCCTATCCTCAGTCCGACCTGGAGAGCGCCTGGAAGAAACTCCTGTTCAACCAGTTTCACGACATCCTGCCCGGCAGCAGCATCTCAGCCGTCTACCGCGATGCGGATCGCGATCATGCCGACATCCGGCGGATAGGCACGACAGTGATGAACCAGGCCCTGGAGGAATTGAGCGGTCGAATTGATACGCGCGGTCCGGGCGTGGCGGTCATCGTCTTCAACCCACTTTCATGGTCGCGCACCGATGTCGTAGAAGTGGCGGTCCCCATCGCTGGCGCCCCCGCCCGTATCACCATTCAAGGGCCCGATGGAAAGGCGATGATCGCGCAGGTCATCGAACGGCGGCCCGAGGTGAATCGCCTGAAGATTCGGTTCATCGCCGAGGATGTTCCCTCCCTCGGCTACAAAGTATTTCGGATATTACCCGGAGGCCCTGCCCGTCCACGAACAAGCACAATTTCGGTCAATGGAACGACGATGGAGAATGAATATCTCCGCGTCACTGTGGATCCCCGGACGGGTTGTATCACCAGTCTCTACGATAAGGTGAATGGGCGGGAAGCACTCGATCGCTCAGGGTGCGGCAACTTCCTTCAGGCATTTTACGACAAGCCCCAGGTTTACGACGCGTGGAACATTGACGCGAACTTTGAAGACCGCCGCTGGGACCTTCGCGACGCCGAGGAAGTCACCGTCGCGGAGACAGGTCCCGTTCGAGCTGTCATCAGGGTTGCGAAGAGGTTTCAGAATTCCCGATTCGTCCAGCACCTCATCCTGTACCCCAAGATCGCTCGACTCGATTGCGTGATGGAAGCCGATTGGCGTGAGAAACACATCTTACTCAAAGTCGCCTTCCCTGTGGCCGTGCGAAATCGAGTGGCGAGCTTTGAAATTCCCTTCGGAGCGATCAATCGTCCCACGACTAGGGAAACACCCGCTGAACGTGCGAAGTTTGAAGTACCCGCTCAGCACTGGGCCGATCTGTCAGACACGGGCTACGGCGTCAGTCTCCTCAACGATAGCAAGTACGGATACGATGTGAAAGACAACGTCATTCGGTTGACCTTACTGCGGTCGCCCGCCTATCCCGATCCCCACGCCGACGAAGGATTCCACCGCTTCACCTACTCGGTCTATCCTCATGCGGGGGATTGGAAACGGGGTCAAACGGTTCTACGGGGTTACGAACTGAACAATCCCCTGATCGCCTTTCCCGAGCCTGATCATCCCGGAACGTTGCCCCCCGTGTTCTCTTTCCTTCGGGTGGATCCGGCCACCGTTGTCATGACGGCGCTTAAGAAGGCCGAAGACGGTGATGCCTTGATCCTCCGTTTTTACGAGTACGCCGGTCAGAAGACCAATGTGACACTGCATTTGCCGCAAACCGTCAGGGCGGCCGAGGAGGTCAACCTAATGGAAGAAGCGTCAGGCACGGTGCAGGTGGCGGGCAACAACGTCACCGTGGCGACCGGTCCCTACGAGATCAAGACGGTGAAGTTGATCTTCCGATGAAATCGCACGCTCAGAGCGTCTGGGAAGAAATGTCTGCCCTTGCGCGAGGAATCCGGAGGAGTCGCGCGTCGGAATGCATGAGTCGAAGAGAGCGAGAGCCCGATCCGTCATTCGGACCAGAGGGATCCCGGGAGAGGATTGGCGTTGAATTTACCCCACTCAATGACGCTGAACTGACCATTCGCGGGATTCTGGAGGAGTGACCATGACACAAACAATGCAGGCGATTGTTTTCCAGGGGGAAGGTCGCTGGCAGTTGGACGATGTACCGATGCCGGAGATCGTTGCTGACGACGACGTTCTTCTGAAAGTTGATCGCGTAAGCATCTGCGGAACAGATGTGCATATTCTTTCTGTACCACCGGGCCATCCGGCCACGCCGGGAAGCATTCTTGGCCATGAGTACGTTGCGACGGTCGTTGAGGTGGGCCGAGCGGTGCGCCACGTCGCGCCCGGAGATCGCGTGGTCGTTGATCCCAATCTGACCTGTGGGTTCTGCGACTATTGCCGTCGAGGAATGACAAACTTCTGTGAGAACATGACATCGCTTGGGATCTTCAGACATGGCGGGCTGGCCGAATTCAACGTCGCTCCGGCTCGGGCCCTGCACAAGATAAGTCCGTCCGTTGCGCCGGAGCGAGCAAGTCTGGCCGAGCCGCTGTCCTGCGTTTTTCCAGCCTTCGAGAAAGCCCAGTTCATTCCGGGAGAATCGGTGGTGATTCTCGGAGGCGGACCGATTGGACTCATGTTCCTTATGTTGTTTAAGACGGCTGGAGCAGCAACTGTGATCGTCACCGAACCCGCCGATTTTCGACGCCGCAAGGCAATCGAGCTAGGTGCCGATGCAGTCATTGATCCAACCAAGGAGGATGTGGGTGAGGCCGTGCGATCTGTGACGCCCCTTGGAGCCGACGTCGTGGTGGATGCAGTGGGAACACTTTTGCCCGAAGCCGTTGGGCTTGCCCGGCGCGGGGGACGTGTCGTGCTCTTCGGCATGAACCAACAGGCGGAGCGCCCGATCAACCAGTACTGGCTCACCCGTTATGAGATCTCCATCACGGGATCTTACATCCAGCGCACGGCCTTCCCCTTCGTCGTTCGTCTCCTGGAAGCGGGATTATTGCCCGTGGAGAAGCTCATCTCACATCGGCTCCGGCTGAGTGAGTTCGGCCTGGGACTCGAAGCCCTGCGTCGAGGGGAGGCGCTCAAAGTCTCGATTACGCCCTGAGGCGCATCCCTGGTGAATGCGGTCCTTTGCGAGAAAGAGAGTTGCCATAATGAATCGGGAATCCCCGAGGGCGTCACAGGATACGATTCACCGGACCGTTTTTGCGTGCCTGGCAGCGCTAACTGCAGTGGTCCTTTTGATGGGAAGCGGCTGCAATCGGGTACCCAAAGACGCGAAGCTGCACATCGCCGTCGTGACAAAGGCCCTCGACAGCGAGTGGTGGATGTCGGTCAAAGACGGTGCAGAAGCTGCCGCCCGCGACCACCCTTTCGTCGAAATCTCCGTTCTGGCGCCAGAACGCGAAATCAACATTGATCAGCAGGTGGCCCTCATCGAAGACCAGATTTTGAAGAGGGTCTCGGCTCTCGTCGTGGCACCGGCGGGAGCCTCGGAGGTCATCCCCGTCCTCAACAAAGCTAAGGCAGCGGGAATCCCCGTCGTGCTCATGGACACGGAAGCTCCCTGGCCCGATCGCGTGAGCTTCGTCGGCCTCGATAATCGCCTGGGGGGACGACTCGTCGGCCAGTACATCGTGCAAGCGCTCAAGGGCAGGGGGAAAGTCGCTGTCATTCGGGGCATTCTGGGCATTTCAACCCATGAGGATCGGATTGCTGGATTCCGGGAGACGGTCGGTCAGGCTCCGGACATCGAACTGGTAGCCGTACAACCGGCAAACAGTGAACGGGCCCTGGGGATGACAGTCATGGAGAACCTCCTGACCGCTTATCCCGATCTGAAGGCCGCTTTCGCCACCAACGATCAGATGGCGCTCGGCGCGATGGAAGCACTTGCCGCCCGCGGCCTCCTGGGAAAAATTGTACTCGTGGGATTTGACGCTACGACTGAAGCCGTGCGCGCCGTCCGGGCTGGCCAGCTTCACGCGACGGTTGCCGGTCACGGCTTTGAAATGGGACGACAGGCAGTCATTGCTGCTGTGAAAGTTTTGCGCGGGGAACCGGTACCCAAGCGTATTGACATCCGCCCGACGCTGGTAACGCGAGATAACGCCGAGGAATTTCTGATGCGACAGGAAACAAGGTAGTGGTAACATCCCTGTCGGCAAAGGCACAGGCGGGAAGGCTGGAGCCACCGGGAAGCTTTGAAGGCGCGAGCGTCCGCCCGAAAACAGCCGAAAAATGAGAATCGCCAACGGATGAAAAGTCCTGTCGCGGCCTATTTTCGGAGGAGCCATCATGCGCATCGCACTTAACGGAGCAACAACCATGAGAGCCGATCTGGCGACGGACATCCAGGTGGCCCACGAGGCCGGATTCGATTTGATCGAAATCTGGGCCGGCAAACTCTGGGATTACCTCGCCAGCCACTCCTTAAGTGAGCTGAAGCAACTTTTCTCGGAGCACGGCGTCGCGGCCTATAGCATCAACTCGCTCGAAAACATTACCTTTCGCTCGGTGGACGACGAGGGTGATCTCCTTGACCGCTTCAGGCAGCTCTGTCGCATCGCTCACGAGCTGGAGTGTCCCTATATCGTCGCCGTCCCCAGCCCCCGTCCTTCCGACGTGACCGACGAGACGATCACCGAGGAGTCCGCTCGTGTTCTCGCTCGCCTCGACGAGTGCGCAGCTCCATACGGGGTGCAAGTTGCATTTGAGTTCCTTGGCTTCGCTGGCTGTAGCGTCCGAACGCTCGCCCACAGTTGGGAGATCGTTAAACGGGTGAATCGTCCCACAGTGGGCCTGGTCATTGACACCTTTCACTTTTATGTCGGTGGTTCCTCGCTCGCATCGCTCCAAATGCTCACCCCCGACCGGATCTTTATCGTTCACATCAATGATGCCGAGGACCGACCTCGTGCGGAACTTGAGGACCAGCATCGGCTCCTCCCGGGCCGAGGCATTCTCCCACTGAGAGAGATCATTGCAGGACTTCGTTCTATCGGCTACGATGGCGTGATTAGCGTGGAGATCTTTCGTCCCGAATATTGGGCCTGGGATCCCATCCGCCTGGCAACCGAGGCGCGTTTGGCTGCAGAGAGCATTCTCTTACCAGGGCAATAGCCGAACGGCTGCGGCTCTCAGTTCAGCGAGGGAAGCCGATTCCATTTGGCTCACGAACTTTCCGCTTCTCAGCATCGGGTAGATCAGCCAGGAGTTCGACGATGGCCGCATTGGTCCAGCCGAATCCGATTTCGTTGGAGCTGTAGCCGAGTTGGAGTCGAGCAGCCACGTCGGACCCGCGCCCCCTGAGAGGCGTCGCGATCCCTACCCACAATGGATAAACGTTGTGACGAGGGATAGAAACATCTCTCGCCTGTGACGAAGTCGCAATCACAGTAGAGACTGACGCGCCAACCCCACATCAACTTGCTCACTCGGCGGCCACGGACACGCGCGCAGTCCTTCCAGACCTGAGCCTCCTCGTTGCATCCCATCTCTTATAGGATGCTCCCGGCATCTTTGCCCTTTCACGCAGAGCAGCGAGTTCAAGCAAATGGGCTTATAGAGAAGGGTCCTCGCATCGAAGGGTCCGAAGCGACCCGAAGGGTCGAATCCTGATTCACTCGTCGAAGAACCGCATCGTCGAGCATAGAAGAGCCGGGTGCCGAGCTGTCACCCTCGGCCCCTCTCTGACTGTGAGAGGGGATTTTTCAGCTCTGTGTTATCGGATCGTCACAGTAGTAGATTGCCCGGGATCAGGAAACTTCACCCAGGCGGTCCTCGTCACCGGATCATAAGTCCAACCCTCGGACTCCTGCTGCAATTCTCCGTGAGATTTCCTCTGCGAGAGAGATCGGCCTGCGAGAGCAACGTGCGTCGGCTCTCGGTCCAATCCATGAAGTTCCAGCAGGTAGGATCGAGAGGGAGGGACGTATGTCCCCAGGCGCTCACCAATCTCTACGACGATTTCTTGCGCCGTATGCCGGGCACGGAAGGTGATGCGAGCATATTTCCCCTGACGATAGTCTTCGGTCAATCCATCGTCCTCGTAGATGGTCCCCGCCGACTCACTCGAAGGGAAGATGCGCAGCCGAAGGGGATTGATCGGAGCTTCGTCCACGTACTGGACGACCTGTTGCATGGGGATGATGGCACCTCCGCGAACAAACAATGGGATCCGATCAAGCGGAGCCTCGACGCGAATCTGACGTGGGCCGGTGAATTTCTCCCCCGTCCAGAAGTCGAACCATTCTCCCGCCGGGAGATAGACATCCACGGTTCGAGCGTTTTCCCTTAGCACCGGAGCGACGAGCAAATCGCGACCCATGAGAAATTCGGTATCCATCTGATAGGTTTGTCGGTCATCCGGGAATTCCAGAAACAAGGGACGCATGACCGGCAGCCCCGTTCGCGCAGCTTCTTCAAAAACTGTGTAGAGGTAAGGCAGCAGTTCATACCTCAACTCGATGGCTCGTCGGTTGATGGCTTCATATTCGGGACCGTAGGCCCAGGGTTCCCGGTCGGCAGTCCCCTTCTGTGAATGAGTGCGGCAGAAGGGGCTGAAGACGGCTGCCTGCAGGAATCGCGTGTAGAGTTCCGCCGTTGGACTCCCGACAAATCCTCCAATGTCGGGTCCGGCGAACGGTTGACCGGAGAGGCCGAGATTTAGAACCATGGGTATCCAGAGGGCGAGGTGGTCCCAACTGCTCGTGTTGTCGCCCGTCCAGGTCGCGGCATAGCGATGGCCGCCGGCATACGAAGCTCGCGTCAAAACGAACGGGCGCTCGCCAGGGCGCAATCGCTTTACTCCCTCGAATGTCGCCCGCGCCATGAGCATGCCGTAGACATTATGTGACCGGCGATGATCGGTCCGGTGACCGCGATCATCATGGATGGCATCGAGCGCCATCGTGCGATCCACTTGCCGATCCGTCTCCACAAAGACGGCCGGCTCATTCATATCGTTCCAGAAGCCCTTGACGCCGGTGTTGACCAGTTCCCTGTACAAATTTCCCCACCACTGGCGCGTCTGCTCTCGCGTGAAGTCGGGAAAGACACAGACGCCCGGCCATACGGCGCCGGTGTAATGTGTCCCGTCGGGCATCCTGATGAAATGATCACCCTTGAGTCCCTCTTCGTACACCCAATAGCCGGGCTCTCGCTTGATGCCGGGATCGAGGATGGTGACGACCTTCATGCCCACGCGGGCAAGGTCCGCAATCATCCCGGCGAAATTGGGGAACTTCTGCCGGTCAATCGTAAAGCAGCGGAACCCATCCATGTAATCAATGTCAAGGTAGATCACATCGCAGGGGATCTTACGCCGACGAAATGTGGCGACGATGTCCCGCACGCGACTCTCCAGCTCGTAGCTCCAGCGCGACTGCTGGTAGCCGAGGGCCCATTTCGGAGGCAACGGCATGCGACCGATGAGTTCCGTGTATCGTTCAATCACCTTCTTTGGGTGAGGCCCATAGAAAAAATAATAGTTCAGTTCACCAGCCTCGGCTCCGAAGGAGTACTGATCCCGCCGTGTGTTTCCTAGGTCGAACGAGGAGCGGTAGGTGTTATCGAAGAAAATCCCGTAGCTCCTTCCCTGACGAAGAGCCAGGAGAAAAGGAATGGATTGGTAGAGCGGATCGGTCCCTCGCTGGTAACCGTAGGCATCCGTATTCCAGTTGACATACGAGCGACCTCGGTGCTCGAGAGGTCCAGCCCGTTCTCCCAGACCGTAATAGTACTCGTCAGGAGGCATCGTTTTCCAGACGCGGATTTCCTTTCCGCTCCAGCTCATTCCCTTCCCCGGCGCATCTTCGTTGATGATGGTGCCGCGAGAATCACGAAAAGTCACCGAACAGGGCATCTTTCCGATGTCAATGATAAGCTCGGACGTTGTCATTTGAATGCTCGCGCGACTCTCTGTTATTTCAATGGGAACGGGCGGCCAATCGGTCTTCACGACCGCCCAACTCTCATCGGGGCCGAAAGCTCGGCCCGGCTGCATGCGCACCCGGACGAGATCCGGGGCAAGAACGGTCACCTGCAATTGGGCGTTTCGACAGTCGAGCGTAACGCCGGATTCATCCCGCCGAACCGATTGGGCACTCCCAATAGTTTGCCACTGACTGACGACCGGGATCGCACCGGCAAAAAAGAAGACAGCAGTGAGGATAAGAGAGCTGAGAGGTCGCCAAATCTTGTCGCCAGGTTTTTGCCGTCTTATCTCAGCAAGTCTCATGTTAACCAGGCTCCTTTCGACCGGGATTCTTGACAATCGAGTGATCCACAAACCCGCCTGCTTGTGGGAAGAGAATAGATCGCCATCGAGCGACATACCTTCGACGAGGCATCATGCCCAGCAGTCATCGGGGGATTCCCCTCTCCGAAAGTCAGGGTCATGCCTGCCGGTATCATCGGCCCTGTCCACGTGGTCGTTTGGCCGGTCACCCTCTCGGCGAATGCCCCATTTCACCTGCTCCTCTGGCAACATCGCTCTTGCCAGGGAGTCCACGGTCCTCGAGAACTTTTCAGTGAGCCAATGGTCGCCTCAGATGTTGACCCGGCAGCTATCAAAGGCCCCGATGTCCGATGCCACAAAGTTGTTGCTGATGCCATCTGCAGGAACGCGCCGAAGAGGAATCCCTTGATTTCGATAATCGGACCGCGGAGCGCACCAGCGAATTGATTCCACAATGTGTCAGGGATGAACTTCCCCGCGATGGGATCACGGATCGTCTGTGCAAACGGGTCTCGGGCTTGCGTAAGATCGTTCCGGCGGAACAGAAAGGGACTGCCGTGTCGCTCGATCGTTCCCGACGCTGTCTCAGCCGTGACGACGCTGGCAATGGTCATACCGAACTCGGCGTTGTGATCTTGGGTGGTAACCTTCGCCTCTTCCCTCCACTTCCCTGAGTGGTCTCCAATGAGCTGTCCCCATTTTATTTACTCGCGCAGGGGGAGTCAACAGAAGACTGAGCTGACCGCTCCATTTTCTCAAGGCAGTATAAGGGGTCGCCACCGAAGCGGCTAGACAGGTGACAGCAGGTCGTATATCATCCTCTCTGTCATCAAGGCGCGCGAGCCAATGTTCGAGGATGACAAAGTCTTAGGTCATTGAAGCACCTGCCTCGCGGGTGCAAGCTACGAGATGAGGACGGCTATGTCTCAACCAGTGACCGAGCTTATCACCGACGTGGATCATCTGGTGACGGAGGATGACACACCGGTGGACAACCTGCCCTCGGAAAAGCAGCAGCGCCTTTTGATCGAGCCGCTGTATAGCTCGTGGTCAGGGCCCGGTCCCGGCCGGAAGTTTCTGGCCGCCGCCAACGTGGGAGTTTTCTATTCGGTCCGCCAACCCGCTATTGTGCCCGATATGTTCCTCAGCCTGGACGTGGAAGTCGCGCCCGACTGGTGGAAGAAGCAGCATCGCTCTTACTTTGCCTGGGAATTCGGGAAGATGCCGGAGCTTGTCCTTGAGATTGTCTCCAACACTGAAGGTGGTGAAGACGGAGAGAAAAAGCAGAGCTATGCCCGAATGGGGATCGTTTACTATGTCATCTACGATCCCCTCCGCCAGATCATGCCGGAGACGCTCACGGTTTATCGGTTGCAGGAATTTAGCTACGAGAAGCAATCCGAAGCCCGATTCCCCGCCATCAAGCTGGGCCTTACCGAATGGGAAGGAGAGTTCGAGGGGAAACACGACCGCTGGCTCCGCTGGACCGATGAACACGGCCAAATTATTCCTACGGGCAAAGAGCGGGCAGAAATCGAACGCCAACGCGCCGAGGCCGAACGCCAACGCGCCGAAGCTGAACGCCAACGCGCCGAAGCCGAGCACCATCGGGCTGAACAAGAACGTAAGGAAAAAGAGATGCTGCTTCAGCAACTCGAGGAGGAACGGCAACGGGCGGCTCGCCTGGCCGAGCGCCTCAGACAGCTCGGCTATGACCCTGACCAACAGCTTGACGCTTGAGCTGCTAAATGACTCCTACACTGCGAAGGCATTAAATCCTTCGTCACCGACGATGGAGAAGCACTGGTGTCGGTCATCTTGCCGATTTCCTGCGTGAATCCGAGGTGTTCAAAAGGATAGAGATCAAGAGAGTGACTGCTGATTAACAGCTCATCAGCGAAGGTGATCCTTCCTCCTCTCGGGTTTGACCTGCAGGCTTCTCCGAACCTATCGCGATGATCTGCCGGAGCTTTTCATACACAAGGGCAACGGCTTGCCGAAGAACCACCCCACATCAAGCTCGACCGCTCTGAGTGCCCGACCGAGGAGTGACATTTGACTGGAACGAAAACATAGCTTCCTTTTTCGGGCCCGAAAGAGCCCACGTTCGCCTTCACAGCGGATTAATGACCAAGTGCTGCCCCCGGAGACGAGCACGGGAATGGCGTCCGCCGTGAGGAGGTCCGATTCTCCAGGCGGATCAATCACCACACCCTCCCCATAACATTCGTCGAGATGAGCCTCTTTCATCACCCTCGGTGCACCTGGGAATCGTTTGATAACCACGGGAGGGCGGCAACCGGGATTGTGGGCGAGCTGAATTTGCCGGTTCATTCGTTCATGGCCGAAAGTGGGGAGCTGGCGCGCGGTGGATTTCATTCTCCACCCTGAGGAACTGCACCGAGCATGGCTTCCAACAAAGCGGCACGCAAAGTTTTCAAGCCAGTCACCGTGTCGGCAAGCAGATGAACTCGCAACACGTTCCGCCCTCGCTCGGCCATGACCTGGCAATCTCCTCGCGCCTGGGCCTGAGCCACAATGCCGAAGGTGTAACTGTGCTCGGGAACCGGCAGGTCAACGGCATGATGAGCTGTGATATACAAAAATACACCGCCGGGAGGACCGCCCTTGTAAAGCTGACCCGTCGAGTGCAAAAAGCGCGGCCCAAATCCTACCATCGTTGCCACGCGAGTGCGATCACGGATGACTCGACGCATCTCGGTCAACTCTTGCTCGTGTGACTCGTTCATCTCCAGGAACGCGAGGAGCGCCACATAGGCAGGCGGACGCCTCTGACTCAAGAAGGCACGGAGACATCCGACAAGGGAAGGTGCACCCCCCGCCTCAGATCGAAGAAGGCTTGCTATTGATTCGTCCGCGAAGACCTGCAGTCCCCGCTCCTCGCACAGGGGACGCTCTGCCGGAAGTTCTCCCGCCCGTCCATATTCTTCCATCAGATGGCGCGTTTGGCGCTTGCTCGCTTCGACATCGGGTTGATCAAATGGGTTAATCTCTAAGAGCGACCCAGCAACCGCGGTCGCCATCTCCCAGCGAAAGAACTCCTGTCCCAGATCGCGCGGATCGCCAACCGACAGCCGCACGACCGGATGGCCTGCGCATGTGAGCGCGTCAAGAGCGGCATCCCGAACCGGATCGGTCGCAGGCTCGATCCGAACAGAGACGAAGACGCGATCATCCCCGTAGTCATCAGGCACACCGAGCGGTTCGCCCACAATGGGGATAATCCCTTTGCCGTTCTTACCGGTTGACTCCGCCAGTAATTGCTCCAGCCATGCTCCAAGAGATTGAATTGGGGACGATGTCACGATGGTGACTTTATCGCGCCCCCGTGTAGCCAGCACGCCCAGGATCGTCCCGAGCACCACACCGGGATTTTCCTCCACCGACATTGCGGGAGCGCACGCATCCACCATCTCCTGAGCGCGTCGAAGAAAGTCGTCAACGTCCAACCCCACGAGCGCCGCTGGCACCAGGCCAAAGGGCGAGAGGGCTGAATAGCGTCCACCGATACTCGGAGAACCTAAGAAAATGTGGCGAAATCGGCGCTCCTCGGCCAGTCGGTGGAGTGGCGTCCCTGGATCGGTGACAGCTACGAAGCGGCTTCCGACCTCGTCACGACTCATCCGCGTGGCCTTGGCTACTCGTTCCGTGAAGTAATGCAAAAGAAGATTGGACTCCAGCGTCGTTCCCGATTTGCTCGATACGATGACGAGCGTGCGGGCAAGGTCGAGCCGCTCTTCTACAGCTTTGATCTGAGCGGGAATGATCGAGTCGAGGAGATGGAACTCCAAAGGGCCTGCGACCGGGGCCAGAGTTTTTGCCATCACATCGGCGGCCAGGCTCGATCCCCCCATGCCAAGGAGGAGGATTTGACGAAATCCCGCCGATCTCACCTCCTGCTGAAATACCCGATACTGCTCGGTCTTCGACCGTGAGTCCGAGATCACATGCAACCAGCCAAGCCAGTCTCCTTCACCATTGCCGGTCCACAGCGAGGCATCACGCTCCCACAACCGTCGGACCTTGTCGTGTACTCGCCAGTCGTGTAGGGATGCCTGCACGGCACGAGTAATATCATCGGGAAGTGTGTAGGTCATCCGCTCCATCGTCCTCGGCTGTCCTCGCGCTCTCCTCGCCAGAGTGAATGTATTGTCCCTTCGTCAACTGATCAAGAGAAGGAGAACAATCACCCCGGTGTCTCGTCGGGGGATTGTCCAGTCCGGAGAAATCGAGCCTCAATTGCTTTCACCTTATCGAGCCGACGAACGTGTCGTTGCTCACCGGAAAACTGTGCCTTCAAGAAGGCGGCCACCAGCTCTCGCGCCAGCGCCTGACCGATCACCCGCGCGCCGAGCACCAGGACGTTAACATCATCATGTTCGACTCCCTGATGGGCCGAGTACGTGTCGTGGCACAAACCCGCCCGAATTCCGGGAATCTTATTGGCCGCCACCGATGCTCCCACGCCACTGCCGCAAATGAGAATCCCCCGATCCGCTCGTCCCTGGCGAAGCGCCATCCCTACAGCCAATGCAAAATCGGGATAGTCAGCCGGTTCCGCGCTATCCGTTCCTACATCTATCACCTCATGTCCCAGCTCGCGGAGATAGGCGATGATCTCCGTTTTCATCTCAAAGCCGGCGTGATCAGCTCCGATGACAATGCGCATCATCCCTCCTTGCACCAAAATTTCGTCAGACAACCATGACGAACATCGGAAGCCCGTCGCACCCGTTCCTGAACTCGCCCCGCTGACGCCTTCTTGTTCAGAAGAGGTCCCATCGGATCACCCCTCCGTCTCTCCGATGTGAATGCCATCGTCCGGGTCGGTTCCCGTCAGATAGATGATCTGATCCGTGATCTCAGTGAACGATACGTCATGGGAGATGAGGAAAAGTTGATCGTACCAGGGACGATCGAGTTCGCCCTGGCCGACGCGGAGATTGCGAAACGCTTGCGCGAGATTCGCGCGCCGAATCTCATCCAGGTGTGATGTCGGTTCATCGAAAAATCCGATCTTTGATCCCGTCGTCTGAAGCAGCGCGAGGCGCAAAGCCACAACGGCATTGACCATCTCGCCACCGGACAATTCCTCGTCATACCGCACGCGCTCGCGACCTTCGTGGAAATCCACGAGTTCGATTCGATAATCCGGGCCCCACCGAAGTTCTTCGTCGCTGCCGGAAATCGCTCGATAAATCCGGTCGGCAATTCGACTGACTTCCTCACGGAATCGCTCGGAGAGATGCTCCGACACCTTCTTGAAGACGTGCTCTCGGAGATCCTGGATAAATCGGAGCGTGCGCTCATAGCGCTCGATTTCCGTCTCCAGTTCGCGAATCGCCTGACGGATTCCCTCCATGCGCTCCTTCTCAGCTCCGAGCCGATCGGTCTGGGCCGCGAGGTTTTGAACTTCCACCCGTAGACGCGCCCGCTGTTCGGTTAAATCCTTCTGAAGCTTGAGGGCTCGGCGATACGCGCCCTCATCATAGCCGGATCGTAGGGCAGTTGCTCTCGCTTCCAGTTCCGCGATTTGTCGGTTCAGTGAGGTGATCTTTCGTTCAGCCTCCCTCACTTCCCTCTCCGCTTGTTCGAGCTGCCCTGCCGCCTTGATGTTTCGCTCGTATTCCGCATATCCCGACTGATGTGCCCTGAGAATCGCCTCTTGCTCTTTGATCCGCTCGGAGAGATCATCGAAGCGGCGCAGCTCTCGAGCGAGCGCATCTCGCTCGATGATCTTTTTGTCGAGAGCCTCACGGTCTCGATCTAAGCGGGCGCGCCCGGCAGCGATCTCGTTGTTTTCGCCCTCAAGCTGCTCGATCCTCTCCTGGATCCGCTTTTGCTCGCCACTTCGAGCGGCATAGCGCTCGCGCACCTGCCGGACGGTCTCATCGAGCTTGTCACGGTGAACTTCCACAATCCCCCGAACCCGATTCAGAAGATTTTCAAGCTGGCGGCTGAACCTTTCAACGGCTTCCCTGAGCTGGCGAAGATCGTTCGGATCCTCGACCTCGAACGCTTCGGTCTCATCAACAAGCCGACAAAACTCATCTCGAAACGACGGAGCCGACTCAACCCATCGGCGAACGTTTTCGAGCAACGCCCCCGACAGATACGGCTGGAGTTTCTGATCCAGATCTTTGCTCAGCCGCTCCTTCCGCTGCTGAGCGTGGACAAGCTGTTTTTCCACCTCCTTGAGCCGAGCGATTTCCTCTCGCGCCGCCTGAGCCTCCCGCAGTCTGGCGTTCATAACGTCAACCTCTCTTGAAAGGACGTCAAGCTCGGAGGTGATGTCGGCGATGCGCTCGCTGAAGAAGGCAGCGGGCGATTCGGCCCTTTGTGCAAGGTTCAAGCATCTTTCCTCAAAAAAAGGGCATTGACCACGAGCCAGCTTCTGATTCCCCTCCTCCAGGTGCATGCGACGGGCCTTCCGGTCGGCGCATTCCCGCTCCAGCTCTTTTACTCTTTTCTCCAGCGCCTCCGCTTCGCCCACAAGAGCTTCAAGTGTTGGCCGACAGCTCAGCCGGCGCCGGAGGTCCCCTATTTCTATCTCCACGGACTCCAGATCGCTGATGTATCCTATGGCCGCGTCTCGAACGGAGGATGGTGCCGGCAGCTCATCTCCCCTGGCCAGGAAACTGGTGCATGCATCCAGCTCGATCCTGATCCTCTGGCCCTCTGCCTCGAGTGCCTCTAGTTCTTTTGTAAGGGAGTCGTGTTGTTGCCTCAGGCTCTGCCGCTCCTCTGAAACTTTTCGCTCGCGCTCGCTCAGGCTCTTTTCCTCCGTCTTTATCCTGCTTCGTTCGGCGCCGATCTGTTTGTCGAGGGCCTGGACCTTCTCCCGCAGCGCTCCGGCTTCGCGCTCCTGCTCGCGGAGCTGCCTGAGACGCTCTTCCGCCCGGCGATAGGTGGCGTAGCTTTCGGCCGACGCGTCGCAAACCCGTTTCGCTTTGAGAGCGTCATCCAGGCGTCGTCTGGCCGCTTGGTGCACCTCTTCAAGGCGCGCCCTTTGCTCGCGTTCTTTGCCGAGTTGCAGATCGAGTTTGCTCAATTCCTCTTTCGCCCGGTCCAGGGCCTCTACTTCCTCCGAGATCCGCTGGAGTTCCTCCTCAACCGTCCTTAGCTCCTTCCGTTTTTGTGACAGCTCGGCCTGAGTCCTCGTCAGGTCGGCCACAATCTGATCATAATCGGCGATCTGAGCACGTTTTTCTTCCACGAGCTTGCGCTTCTGAGTAATGACATTTTTTGCTTCCCGTTCCAATCCGGCACTTCGCCAGTAGGCTTCCCGCCAAGCACTAATCCCCAGAATGCGATCGAACTCATCGGTCCGCGGCTGCCCTCGTTTGAGAAAGGGGGTGAGAAACTCATTCTGGAGCGGGCCGATGACAGTCAGAAACCGGTCAGCCAGATCACATGTGTCGGTCGTCACGTTCAGGATCCTTTTGAGGACCTGTTGCAATTCCTGATCATTTTTAACGGCAATGACCTCTTCCGTACCGTCAGGCTTCTTCTCAGCCAGTTGTCGTCGGGCGTTCGTTCCGGCCCGTCGTTCCACCACATAACAACGGCCATCATCGGCCCGAAAATGGACGCGCACCAGCCCCTGACGCGCCCCCTTGCGGACAAAACGCTCAGCTTTACCGATAAATCGGTTGGCCTCCACACCAAAAAGGGCGAAGCCGATGGCTTCGAACACCGTGCTCTTGCCCGCACCGTTTGGTCCCGAGAGCACATTGATCCCAGGGGCGAAGGTGAAGGTTCGCTCCCTGTAAGGCTTGATGTTTTTCAACTCGACCTTCTCGATGAGCATAGCGCCGTGGTCACGTGAGAGCCGTCATACTTGATATTTCTGGCTCATCTCGCTCATGCAAAGCGCGATGAAGCAGGTCGAGAAGTTCGGACAGATCGGGGGCCTCCTCCCGTTTCTCCTCGAGTAATTGCCTCTTGAGGTCCAGGGCAAGTTTGGCGTATCGTCTCGAATCCGACTGATACGCCGACTGAGCAGCGAACAAACTCTCCACGACGTCGCGCTCCAGGTCTGAGAGGCTTCGTTGTTCGCGCTCGAGCAGACCCGCGACGCTCCGACTGAGAAAGGACAGGGCATTCTCGACTTCCACATGGAGAGGAGCGAGAACAGCTCTCACAGCCTCAATCACGCGTGAACGAGAAAGTTCCGCCGGTCGAAACTCCACGCGGCCCGTCAATTTCACCCGCACAACGGGCTGCCGCGGATCCTGTTGCTCGCGGTCGAGTGACTGCAGGTGCTCACGAATGCGACGTTCTGCATCCTCGACATTCTGACAGCCTGTCAGGGAAATCGTCTCATTGATCATCGGTCGCGGCGATGTGGGAATCAGTTCCACCTCCGGCGATTTTCCATGACGCCAGACCACACGGTTGAATCCCTTCGGGCCATACCTCTCTTCGCCGAAATTGACGCACTCGGGCGAGCCGGGATTATAGGCGAAGGGAGTGGCTGCCGGAATGACATACGGTTTGTGCCCGTGTCCCAGAGCGACGTAGCGAAACACCTCCCCCAAGGGGAGAGCTTCTTCGAGCGACATATTTCCGATGTCCGTTCCACAGTACTGTCGTACCCCGACATGAAAGAGCAACACATTTTCGTCGGTCCCCGCTCGACGAACGGCTTCCACGATGCGCGGAACGTGAGGGCCGGGAGAAGAGCCGATATACCCGACCCCGTAAAAGTGAATTCCCTGGACCTCACGATGTCCGCCCGAACGTTTCTCGTCATCCCAGGGTGGAAAGAAATAATTCCCCTCGTCATCGCGCGTCGGGCGAAGAAGACAGATCAATCCCATCGCCGACAGGGCTTCCATCCAGGAGATATTCTCCCGGCGATGAATCCAGTCATGGTTCCCTTCGACGGCGATAACTGGAATTCCCGCTCGTTTGAGTGGTTCTAACACCTCGACGGTTCGGGCGAATGTTCGCGGCATCACCTGAGCGTGATGGAAGAGATCGCCAGCGATCACCAGAGCAGCGATCTCCTCCCGGACAGCTCGCTGAACGATCTCAGCGAAGACACGGAAGAAATCCTCCGAACGTTCATCAGCTCCTGGCGAATCAGCGTATGTCTTGCCCAGATGGAGGTCCGAGCAGTGATAGAAAACCACGTCCTTCATACGATTCCCGCAAGTCGCTCATGAGGAGCGGTTGTTGTTTCAGGTTTCCATTAGAATCTCCGCCAGCAGCCGAGGGGCGATATTGCCTCCGCTGAGGAGGGCGACCACATTGCCGCGCGCTTCGATCTTTCCCGTCAGGAGGGCGGCGACACCCACAGCCCCCGACGGCTCGACCACGAGATGATCCTTTTCCGCCAACCAGCCCACAGCCGCACGGACGGCGTCATCGTCCACCAGAACGATGTCATCTACATACCGCTGAATATGGGCAAACATCAGCTCTCCCGGTCGAGTTGCCGTCAGCCCGTCGCAGATTGTCCTCGTCTCGGGGATCGTCACGATCTGGCCGGCCCGAAAGGAAAGATAGGCGGCATTGGAACCCTCAGGTTGCACGCCGATGACCGTCACATCTGGGTTCAACTCCTTGACGGCAGTGGCCACGCCGGCGATCAATCCACCCGTGCTGATGGGCACAAGCACCATATCCGTCGTAGACAATTGCTCGATAATTTCAAGGCCCGCTGTCCCATGTCCGATCGGTACGTTGTCATCTTCCAACGTGTTGATGATGGTTAGACCTCGCTCCAGCTCCAGACGACGCAAGGCTTCGAAGCGAGCCTCGAATCGGTTCTCGCACCAGACGATTTCTGCTCCGTAATGAGCCGTCTTTTCGGCCTTCAGCGGCGATGTCTTTCGCATCATGACAACAGTCGTCGGAATACCGAGCAGACGACCCATATAGGCGAAGGCCGAAGCGAAATTTCCCGATGAAGAAAGAGCTGCTCCCCGTCGCTTCTCGTCCGCGTTCAGGCGGGAGAGCAAAGTGAAAGCCGCCCGCGCCTTGTAACTTCCAGTCACCTGCAGGTTCTCGCACTTGAGCCAGACCCTGGCTCCCACGCGCTCCGTCAACGAATCGCTTGGGAGAAGCGGCGTTCGCCGAATAACGTCGGGGAATTCTTCCCGCGCCTTCCGAATCTCATCAAGTGTAATCATTGTCCCTCCCGAACAACAGCTCCGAAACACACGAAATGATGCGAAAGTTTCCGCCCACGGATGAAAAGCTTTCACCGTACGCCCGTCTGCGCACTTTTCATTTGCAGGCGATCCTCATTTTTTACGTTGCCCCTCCGCCTGATGAGCGACTCCTGCGAGAGTCCCACAGAGAAGCAATTCGCACCGAGACCCTTTCCTTCACGCCTCCTCGATCACTTTGGGGACCCGGAAATACCCGTTACAGGGATCAGGAGCATTTTGCAGGGCCGCTGACTGGCCGAGGCCCTGCTGAACAATATCCTCGCGCAGCGCGTAATCGGCCTTCTCATCAGCACCGGCATGAGCCATTGGAGGGACATCGGTCGTATCCAGTTCGTTCAGTTTCTCGACATAGGCGACGATGGCGGCCAGTTGCGCTGTGAACATCTCTTTTTCCTCTTCGGTCAGTTCGAGATTGGCCAGCGATGCAATCTTTTCCACATCAGCCTTCGTAATTGGCATAAGCGACGTCCTCCAGGTTTCTATCGCAGCCCTTCGACCCGCCGACTGTTGCGAGATCAAAGGGCCACCCTCTGTTCGCTCGCCCTTCTATTACTACCTGCGGGCTGCTTCTCAAGCCGGTGGGCGCAGACGCGAAAGCCAGCTCTGCTCTTTTTCAAGCGCACGGCAGTAGCATTTACTGCATGCTTGACTCCCTGTACACCCCCAACAATCACGATTCGCACAGGGTGCAATCATAGCGAAATTGAGGCGGATTTCACCAGCCACGTGTTGCACGAAGTGCCAGGTTACGCGCACAGAGGTGATGGCTGAGAAATGAGAGGACTCGACGTCCCCATCCCGGAGATCCGGCTAAGGGGCGAAGAAGACGGGCAATAAGGAATCGAGAACCGAATGCCGCCCGATACGAGGCTTCGTAGGCGGAGACGACATCAGCGGGATCGCCTCGACTCATAGCCCCATGTATGAGGCGAGCGGCCAGCTCACCGCTTTGCAGAGCCAACCAAATTCCCTGGCCGAGAAACGGATCCATCTCCCCACGCGCATCTCCGATGCGGAGGACGGCTGTTGTTTCGGACGCGAGGCCAAAATCAAGGGGACCGACGCCGAGCACCTTTCCCTCGATGCGGGCACGCCGCAGTTTCTCGCGGGCGATGGGATGCTCTCCCACCGTCGCCGCCATGAGGCGCTGGGGATCCCCGTGCGTGCGCCGAGCAACATCCCAGGTCGTTATGGCGCAGAGGTTGAATAGACCCTTTTCGATAGGGATCACACCTCCATATCCGGTCGAGTAAAAGTAAAGCTCGACGCGCCCGTCAATCTCCATGACATCCGAAAGATGAACCCGATAGGCGATCCATGATGAATGACGACGGCCCCCGAAAAATCGCCGTCGTGAACGCACGTTCGCCTGTTGCTTCGAGAACAGTTGTCTCGCTCGCCCGCTCGCATCAATGACGATCTCGCCCTGAAAACACATCTCCCTCTCCGATCCGGCGATGGTGCCAATGACCCCGCGTGTCCGATGTCCCACTTCCACCAGGCGATGAACATGGAATCGCTCAAGAACGTCGGCACCACACGCCTGAGCTTTCTGCCAGAGCAGGTGATCGAATACTCGACGGCTGAGGCCCAGGCCATATCCGGGCGTCCCTCGAAACTCAGAAAAAGAGGCGGCGACGCTCTCTCCCGAGGCCGCGATGAGTGCTCCCTCGGTGACAATATGGGCACCGGCCGCACGAAGTGTTGAGAGAAGACCGAGCCGATCCAGCAAGGGGATCGCCTCCGGGGCGATGAATTCGCCACAGAGTTTCTCGCGGGGGAACCGGTGCCGTTCCAGTATGACAACCCGATAACCGTAACGTGCCAGGTGAATTCCCGCCGAGGTGCCTGCCGGACCTCCTCCTACGATGATCACATCGTACTTCATTTCGTCCCAACGATAACCAACCGATAGGGGAAGTGCCGATAGAGGACGAGATTGTCCAGACCGGATGCTTGCTTAAGTCGCTCAACATCTTCCTCGGTGAATCCTCGCAGGAAGGAGACCGGCCCGTCATGACGCACAAGCCGACTGCGGAAGAGAAGCCGCGACAGCACCCAGAATCCGTAATACGCCACGGGATGACGATGAAGATCGTGAATGATGAAGGCCACTCGAACAATCTTCCGAAGGCGACGCAGGAACAGGACCGCCTGCTCCCAGGTGAGGTGATGGAGGAATTCGCTCACGATGGCGAAATCAAACGAATCGTCGGGGAAAGGCAACGCCAGGGCGTCCGCCCGCACCAGCGAGATCTCGGGGTTTTCGGCAAGTTTAGTCCGGGCAATCTTTATCATCATTTGTCCCCGATCCAGGGCAACGAGATGCACGGCGAGGCCTTTCCTCCGGGCGTGATCTACGAGGGCCTGGGGAATGTCTGCCGCTCCGGTGGCGACATCGAGAACCCAAGCCTCCATCAACCGATGGCGATGGATGAGAGTGAAAAGGTGACGCCGAACAGTTGCTGTCACACCGAAGTAGTGATTGATCCGCCGGAGGTCGTCCAGAGCCGCCCGGACATCGGCTTCGGGGAGATCGGGATCATCCATTAGTTCCGCTGTCGTCGCTCGTCGAGAAAAATCAGGGACGAACCATCTCATCGCAAGGTTCTCTAAGACTCTCGATTAAGGTCGGTACAAAGTCAGTCCCCCTCATACCGACGCACAACCAGGGCGGCGTTCTTCGAACCGAAGCTGATGCAGTTGCAGAGAGCGGTTCGGATGTCTGCCGGTCGGCTGTGATGGGGAACGTAATCGAGATCGCACTCGGGATCGGGTTCGTCGAGATTGATCGTCGGCGGGACGAAGCCCTCCCGCATACCCAGAAGCGTCGCCGCGATACCAGCTGCCCCGCAGGCCCCTTGCGCGTGACCGATCATGGATTTGGTCGCGCTCAAAGGGATGCGATAGGCGTGAGGACCAAAGGCCAGCTTCACCGCTCGCGTCTCGATTCGGTCATTGAGAACGGTCGAGGTGCCATGCAAATTGACGTAATCAACCTCCCACGGCTGGATACCGGCATCATCCATTGCCAGCCGCATGGCGCGGGCTGGCTCTTCCCCGCTTTCGTCGAGGCGAACACGATGATAAGCATCGCAGGTCGCGCCATACCCGAGGATTTCGGCATAGATTCTCGCACCCCGTCGCCTGGCGTGTTCCAGCTCTTCGGCGACGAACATCCACGCTCCCTCGCCCAGTACGAATCCATCACGATCCCGACTGAACGGTCTTGATGCTCGCTCCGGTGCGTGATTCCAGGAGGCTGTCATCGCGCGCATGTTGCAAAACGCCCACATGATGCCGTGAGAGATAGGAGCATCAACGCCCCCGGTGATAATAACATCGGCGCGACCCAACTGAATAAGCTGGAAAGCATACCCGATGGCATCAGTCGAGCTGGCGCAACCGGTGGAAATGACATAACTCATCCCCCGCAACTGATAGCGCATGGAAATCTCCGATGACAGTGTCCCGAGCGTGGTGCTGGCGATGGTGTAGACACTCGCCTTCTTCGGTTCCCCCGCATAGTAATAGCTGTATTGACGCTCGGCGAATTCGAGTCCGCCACCACCGCTTCCGACAACCACCCCGATCCGCCGTCGCTCCTCAAGCGAGAGATCATTCACCGCCAGCCGAGCATCTTCGAGGGCCTCATCCGTAGCCCAGAGCGCCATCGGTACGACACGGGGGAGATGCTGACGTTCCTTCGGTGGAACAACCTCATACACATCCAGACCGACCACTTCAGCCGCAATTTGCACGGGCAGATCCGAAGGATCAAATCGTGTAATGCGGCGAACGCCACTCCGACCGGCTTTGAGAGCAGCGGCGTAGTTCTCCCGGCCAATGCCGTTGGGGCTCAAGCAGCCCATACCTGTGATGACGACACGTCGAGGAATGATCGGCTGACGCTTCATCGGGATTCCCTCCGCTATGACGTTGTCCTGGCTACGGCCTCACCGTGGATCGTCAGATTACCACCCTTCGGGCTGGGATTCAAGCCAGTTCCTCCACAACACGAGTTGGGAGATCCCCAAATTTCTCCACCGCCACCTGAGCTGCCGAAGACCCTGCGGTGCGGGCAAGAGAACCCAACAAGCGCCAGACGAATGGTGGATACTCCCCATGTCTCCAACGCCGTTCGCACTCAGGGGCGATTCTTTATCGGCGTTTCAATCGGGAGGTCATCGCGCGCTCCCCACTCCTGCCAGGATCCATAATACGCGCGCGCCCGCGTGAAGCCGATCAGACGCAATGTGAAAAGCGCATGAGCCGCCCGGCCACCGCTATGGCAATAAGTGATGACCTCCTTGTCCGGAGTAATTCCTAACGAGGCGTAGAGCTTTTTCAGCTCCTCGGCCGGTTTGAAAACCTTCACGTCCTCCCCGGCAAGATTCAATCTCCAGTCAACGTTGACGGCTTCGGGGATATGTCCTCCGCGCTTTCCCAGCACCCGCTCGCCCCGATATTCCTCGGGCGAACGGGCATCCAGCACAACGACGTTGGGCTTTCTCAAGTTCTCCACAACGGCGGCCGCCGAACACACCGTCGGTTGAACGCGGCGGACCTTGAAGTCACCTTGAGGAAAGGAAGCCGGCTCGGTCGTCACCGGCCGACCCTCTTTGATCCATTTTTGCCACCCCCCGTTGAGTAAACTGGTCCGCTCATGTCCGTAGTGATCGAGCACCAACCAGAGTCGAGCAGCG
>DATLZR010000183.1 GCA_035573895.1 Blastocatellia bacterium
GAACGAGATAGTCAACGGCTCCCAGTCGCGCGGCTTCGTCCTGAAAGACGGCGATGAATTCGGCGCCAATGATCTTCCGTTTGGCCTCCGGGTCGGTCACGCCGCGAAGCCTGGAGAGGAATCGCTCGGCCGCCCGCACGCCGATGACATTCAGCTCCATGCGGCGCCGGTAGATCTCCAGCACCTGTTCGAACTCGCCCTGACGGAGCAGGCCGTTATCCACGAAGATACAGGTCAGTCTCGATCCGATAGCCCGCGCCACCAGCGCCGCTGCCACCGACGAATCCACGCCGCCGGAAAGCGCGCAGACGGCGCGTCCCTGGCCGATCTCCTGCTCGATCCGTGCTACGGTCGTCTCGATAAATGACTCCATCTGCCAGTCACCTTTGAGACGACAGACATCGAAGAGGAACCGGCGAAGAATCTCTCGCCCCAGGGGAGTGTGCGCCACTTCGGGGTGAAACTGGACGCCGTAAAGGCGCCGCTGAGGATCCTCGATGGCCGCGATGGCTCGATCCGTCAGTCCCGTGATGACAAATCCGCTCGGGGGATCTTTCACCTCATCCCCGTGGCTCATCCAGACATCGAGCGTCGAAGGCAGGCCGGTGAAAAGCGGACTCACCCCCTGGACCGTGACCTGCGCCGCTCCGTACTCCCGTCGCGGTGCCGCTTCTACGCGACCGCCGAGATAATGAGCCAGCAGTTGGAGTCCGTAGCAAATCCCTAAAACAGGGACCCCAAGGTCGAGGATCCGGCGGTCACACCGGGGTGCTCCCTGCTCGTAGACCGAACGAGGGCCACCGGAAAGAATCAACGCCCTGGGCGATCGGGAACAAATCGCCTCAAACGGAACATTGTAGGGAACAATCTCCGAGTAGACGCCAAGTTCGCGGACGCGCCGGGCAATCAGTTGGGTGTATTGACCTCCAAAATCGAGAATGAGAACGGTCTCGTGTGCTGCCATGACATCAGGATGGGACGGCTTTCGTTCGCGCCTGTTTGCGACAGTTTTTGCAAATACCCCAGATGCGGAGGCTGTGATCAATCATCTGGAATCCGTGCCGCCGGATGACCTCGTCCTGAATGTGCTCGAGCTGCTCGCTGTAAAATTCGGTCAATCCCCCACACTCGACACAGATCAGGTGATCGTGGTGGCCTTGACTGAGATTGGGCTCGTAGCGAGTATAGCCATCGCCGAATTGTGCTTCGCGGGCAATGCCGCACTCGGTCAAGAGCTTGAGGGTGCGATAGACAGTGGTGAACCCCACCGATGGATCGCGCTCGCGCACCCTCTGGTACAGTTCCTCGCTGGTTACATGCTTCTCACTGGTCAGAAAAACGTCCAGAATGAGATCGCGCTGGCTCGTTCGCTTGAGACCCTTGCGTCGAAGACACTCGTGAAAGACGTCCCGCTCGGAGAGGTTCGACGGAGTCTCCGCCGATGTACTTTTCCTCTGACTCGGCCGCGCTGCAATAATTGTTTTGACTTTGATCATGGGCAATCTCTACCTCTCCCTCTGTCTGTAGTTAGTTCGAGCCCCTCATAGATGACATGCTGTGCTGCTCCTGACGAACGCGTTGAATGAACCGGCGCTTTATTGTAACACAAGAGGCTGAATTGACCGAGCAAAAAATTTGGCCTCCGCTGGCCACTGGGTATCGCCTCCTGTGAGCGGTTGGGAGGTGGGGCTGCGCTGGCTCTCGCTTCTCGTGCCTTCTGACGGCCAGAGGGCAGACCTCTTCGGACACGCTCTCGCATTCTCGATATCTCGTGGGTTTTCAATACTACCGCCTTCGCACCGCCTCCTCGTGCGAGAGGCAACTCTTTACGGAAGGAAAACGGCCTGCTATACTGACGGACTTTACGATGCGATGGGAATCGGACAATGGCACGGAGTTTGTGATGTTGTAGCAGGAGAGGGATGAGGGAGGATTTCGGGTAAGCAACGATGGCCCAGATCTTTCACCCGAGCACGAATACGATTTCCCGCGTGAGCATCTTCGGTTTTGTCTTTATCCTCGCTGCGCTCCTGTGGGCCGTAGCTGAAATTCAGCGATCATCCTATATCACACAAGTCGGTGTTGCTCGCACGCAACCGGTCCCCTTCAGCCATAAACACCATGTCAGCGGGTTGGGGATTGATTGCCGTTACTGTCACACATCAGTTGAGGAGAGTCCCTTTGCCGGCATCCCACCCACGAAAACCTGCATGAACTGTCACAGCCAGATCTGGGCCGACAGTCCGATGCTGGAGCCCGTGCGCCAGAGTTTTCGTACGGATCAGTCATTGCGCTGGCTGCGTGTTCATGATCTGCCGGATTTCGTCTATTTCGATCACAGCATTCATGTCAAAAAGGGAGTCGGATGCGTCACCTGTCACGGGCGGGTGGATCGGATGCCGCTGATGTGGCGTGAGCAACCTCTGACCATGGAATGGTGTTTGGAGTGTCATCGGGCCCCGGAGCGATTCATCAGACCGCGTGAGTACGTCTTCGACCTGGAGTGGCGCCCGCCGGAAGATCAACTTGCTCTCGGTCGCCAACTGGTCGAGCAGTATCACATTAAAGTTGGACAACTGACCAACTGCTCTATCTGTCACCGATGACCTCGGAGAAAACCAGGAAACTGAGCGATTCGATCGCACGCCGCCCCTCTCATGAACTCCACAGTGGCCGGGAATACTGGCGGAGCCTGGAGGAGTGGCACAATCCAGGGCTCGTTCGCCTGAAGGCAGAGCGAGAATTCTTCGACCACGCCGCGGAGTGGACCGATCCGGTCAGCCGTCGTCAGTTCCTCAAACTCATGGGGGCCTCGCTCGCCCTCGCGGGTGTCACGGGCTGCGTCCGGCAACCCGACGAAACGATCGTTCCCTTCGTTCGGGCTCCGGAAGAGGTGATTCCCGGCAAACCTCTCTTTTATGCGACGACGATGACCGAGCACGGCTTCGGTCTGGGGCTGCTGGTAGAAAGCCACGAGGGACGACCGACGAAAATCGAAGGCAATCCCAATCATCCGGCGAGTCTGGGAGCAACCGATATTTTCGCTCAGGCCTCGGTGCTCACCCTGTACGACCCGGATCGTTCTCAGGTCGTTCTGCATCGGGGTCGAATCAGCACCTGGGAGGCTTTCGTTGCCGCGCTCGGTGCGGCGCTCCAGGAGCAGCGAGCCAAAAAGGGCGCAGGCTTGCGTCTTCTGACCGAAACCGTGACCTCGCCCACCATCCTCTGGTTGATTGAACAGGTGCTCGCTCGATTTCCGGAAGCGAAATGGCACCATTTTGAACCGGTCACACGCGATAATGTACGAGCCGGGACGCGCCTGGCTTTTGGGCAGGAGGTCAACGTCTATTACCGCTTCGATGCCGCCGAGGTGATTGTCTCGCTCGATGGTGACTTCCTCACATCGTTTCCGGGCAGCGTGCGGTACGCTCGTGACTTTGCCTCGCGCCGACGTGCTCCCGATGGGTCTTTCGCTTTCAATCGTCTCTACGTGCTTGAACCAGCGCCGACGCTCTCCGGGGCGATGGCCGACCACCGGATCCCGGTGCGGGCGAGCGACATCGAGGACATCGCTCGCGCCATCGCTCAGGCTATCGGGGTCCCCGGCATCCCGATCAATCCCGCCTTCGCCTCCTCACCGCTTGTGACAACGGTCGCCCAGATCGTTCAGGATCTTCAGCGACATCGTGGCTCCAGTCTCGTTGTCGTGGGTGAGGGCCAGCGGCCGGTGGTCCATGCGATTGCCCATGCCATCAATCACACTTTGGGAAATGTCGGTAAGACCGTCTTTTACACCGATCCCGTCGCGCCCCACCCGTCCCTGCAGCTTGAATCGCTCCACGATCTCGTGGAAGCGATGGCCGCGGGACAGGTGGAAGTCCTTTTGATCCTCGGCGGAAATCCTCTTTTCACCGCTCCCGTAGACTTTCGCTTCGCCGAACGGCTGGGGAAGGTGAAGCTCCGCATCCACGTCGGCCTCTATGCCGATGAGACGGCGGAACTCTGTCACTGGCATATCCCTGAGGCTCACTATCTCGAATCCTGGGGCGATGCGCGGGCCTTTGACGGGACGGCCTCTCTCATTCAGCCCCTCATTGCGCCGCTTTATGGTGGAAAGTCGGTTATTGAAATTCTTGCGGTTGTTGCCGGCCAGCCCGGTCGTTCGGCCTACGAGCTTGTTCGAGAGTACTGGCGGACGCGCGTGCCCTCCGATCAATTCGAGCGGTTCTGGCAAACGTCGCTCCACGATGGCGTCATTGCCGGAAGTGCATTCCCCGCCCGGCAGCCTGATCTGGCGCTTCCGGCAATCATAGAGCGCGCACGCGAATCGCTGGAGCCGCCGCCGGTGAATAATCGAGGATCAGCAGGATCTGACTCATCGCTAGAAATCGTCCTTCGTCCCGATCCCACCATTGGCGATGGGCGCTATGCCAACAACGGCTGGCTTCAAGAGCTGCCCAAGCCGCTCACCAAGCTCACCTGGGATAATGCGGTTCACATCAGTCCGGTGCTGGCCGAGCGTTTGGGGCTCCGCAACGAACAGATCGTCGAGGTGCGCTTCCGCGACCGGCCGGTTGTGCGCGGGCCCGTGTGGATTATGCCCGGACAGGCGAATGACTCCGTCCTCATCCACTTCGGATATGGTCGAAGGCGAGCCGGACGGGTCGGGACGGGCATGGGGTTTGATGCCTATCGCTTGCGCGCTTCTGATGCGCTCTGGTTTGGATCGGGAGTTGATCTCGTGGCTACGGCGGACCGATATCCTCTGGCCTGCACGCAGGAGCACTTCTTGATGGAAGGGCGGAATCTCGTGCGTGCGGCAGCCCTGGGGGAATACGAGCAGAATCCGGCGTTCGCTCGGATGGGTCACGATCTTCAGCCGGAGAAAACGCTCTACCCTCCCGTTGAGGCGGACGGTCCGGCCTGGGGCATGGTCATTGACCTGAGCGCCTGTATCGGCTGCAATGCATGCGTGGTCGCCTGTCAGGCGGAGAACAACATCCCCATCGTCGGCAAGGGTGAAGTCCTCCGGGGCCGGGAGATGCACTGGATCCGCATTGATCGCTATTTTGAGGGGGAGCCCACAACCCCCCGGATTCACCATCAGCCCGTCCTCTGCATGCATTGCGAAAACGCTCCCTGCGAGGTCGTCTGCCCTGTGGGCGCCACCGTTCACAGTCGGGAAGGGCTCAACGAGATGGTCTACAATCGGTGCGTTGGGACCCGCTATTGCTCGAACAACTGCCCGTACAAGGTTCGGCGGTTCAATTTCCTCCAGTATGCGGACACGACGACTCCGAGCCTGAAACTCATGCGCAATCCGAATGTGACGGTGCGCACGCGCGGCGTGATGGAGAAGTGCACCTACTGCGTCCAGCGGATTAACGCCGCGCGGATTCAGGCCAAGAAGGAGGATCGTGAAATCCGTGACGGAGAGATCGTCACCGCCTGCCAGGCCGCCTGTCCCACTCAGGCCATCGTCTTTGGGAATATCGCGGATCCCACGAGCCGGGTGGCCCGGTTGAAGGCTCATCCGCTCAATTACGGAATCCTGACCGAACTCAACACAAAACCCCGTACGACATATCTGGCCAAACTGCGGAATCCTTACCGGGAGGTCGAAAGGTGACGGGATGAACGAGCGCAATCACACGACAACCGAGGATTTCTCCTCGCTTCCGCCGGTCATCCAGCCGGGCTATACCTATGCTTCGATCACCGACAAGATTGCCGCTCTGGTCCTGACCCGTCGCACGCCCCGGAGCTGGTTCATCGGGTTCGCCATTTCGTTTCTGCTGCTGATGGTTTTCCTCTTCGCTGTGGCTTACGTCGTGACGACGGGCGTGGGAATCTGGGGCGTCAATGTTCCCGTGGGGTGGGGCTTTGACATTGTGAATTTCGTCTGGTGGATTGGGATCGGCCACGCGGGGACGCTCATTTCGGCCATTCTCCTTCTGCTCCGTCAGCGCTGGCGGACTTCGATCAATCGCTTTGCCGAAGCCATGACGCTTTTTGCTGTGGCATGTGCCGGGCTCTACCCGCTTCTGCATCTGGGGCGACAGTGGCTGGCCTACTGGCTGCTTCCCTATCCCAACACGATGGGAACGTGGCCTCAATTCCGCAGTCCTCTCGTGTGGGATGTGTTCGCCGTGTCCACCTATGCCACCGTTTCGTTTCTCTTCTGGTTTGTCGGATTGATTCCCGATCTGGCGACCCTGAGGGATCGGGCGGGCAGCCGACTGGCCCGCATCGTCTACGGCGTGCTGGCGATGGGATGGCGAGGTTCGGCCATTCACTGGCATCGGTATGAAATGGCCTATCTCCTTCTGGCGGGGCTGGCCACGCCCCTGGTTGTTTCGGTCCACTCGGTGGTGAGCTTTGATTTTGCCGTGGGGATCATTCCCGGCTGGCACGCCACGATATTCCCTCCGTACTTCGTGGCCGGTGCCATCTACTCGGGTTTTGCGATGGTGATGACGCTGGCCATCCCCCTGCGGGCCATTTATGGGTTGGAAGATTTCATCACCCTCCGCCACCTCGATAACATGGCCAAAGTGATTCTGGCCACCGGACTGATCGTCGTCTACGGCTATCTCATGGAATTCTTCATGGCCTGGTACAGCGGGAGCCCCTATGAGCAGTCCATGATCTCCAATCGAGTGCACGGTCCTTACGCGCCGCTCTATTGGGCCCTGCTTGCATGCAATGCGCTGGCTCCCCAGGTCTTCTGGTCGAAGCGGATGCGGAGAAGCATTCCCGTGCTTTTCGTCGTGTCGCTCATCGTCAATGTCGGCATGTGGCTCGAACGGTTTATCATCGTGGTGACCAGTTTGCACCGAGACTTTCTGCCCTCGTCCTGGGGAATGTACTATCCGACGGCGTGGGATTGGGCGACCTATCTCGGGTCACTTGGCTTGTTCCTTACGCTGCTGTTTTTGTTCATCCGCTTTCTGCCGATGATCTCGATCTTCGAGATGCGGGCGATTCTGCCGACACCGGGCGAAAATCAGAAAGCATGACGATGGCAACGAAACCACCCATCTACGGCCTCATGGCTGAATTCGATACGCCGGATGATATTTTGCGGGCGGCCCGCGCGGCCTTCGAGGCCGGTTATCGCAAAATGGATGCCTACAGCCCGTTCCCCGTCGAGGGACTGGCCGATGCTCTGGGCTTCCGTCATACGCGATTGCCTTTGGTGGTTCTGATCGGCGGGGTGATCGGCGGACTGGGCGGGTTCCTCCTGCAATATTACGTCTCGGTCATCGCCTATCCGGTGAATGTGGGAGGGCGCCCATTAAATAGCTGGCCGGCATTCATCCCTGTCACCTTCGAGATGACCATTCTCGTGGCAGCCCTTTTTGCTGTGCTGGGGATGCTGGCAATGAACGGCCTCCCGATGCCTTATCATCCGGTCTTCAACGTTCCGAGATTCCGACTGGCGACGCGAAATCAATTCTTCCTCTGCATCGAAGCGCGCGATCCTCTGTTTGATCGGGATCGGACGTGGGCCTTTCTGGAGAGCCTCAATCCTCGGGGCGTCTACGAAGTGGAACATTAACGCACATGATCGAGTCTTTGCAGAACATACGACGACATCGGCGATCACATTGCGCGCCGCTGCTTATTGTGGTCCTGAGCGCCCTTCTCTCACTCGCCGTCGGCTGCCGACAGGACATGCATAATCAGCCCAGGTACAAACCGCTCCGCGAAAGCGATTTCTTCCATGATGGTCGGTCGGCCCGACAGCCCGTGCCCGGAACGATTGCTCGAGGTCAATTGCGCCTGGACGAACCCTTTTTCACGGGGAAGGCGCAGGGGACGTTCGTCGCCACCCTTCCCTTCCCCATCACGCGAGAGCTGCTGGAGCGCGGGCGCGAGCGCTATGACATCTACTGTTCGGTCTGCCACGATCGTGCGGGCTATGGTCGCGGGATGGTCGTCCAACGGGGGTTTCGACAGCCGCCGTCATTTCACACTGACCGATTGCGCCAGGCACCGGTCGGATATCTGTTTAACATCATCACTAACGGCTTCGGTCAGATGCCGGATTATGCCGCTCAGATTGAGCCCCGCGACAGGTGGGCTATTGTCGCCTATATTCGGGCGCTTCAACTAAGCCAGCAAGCCACACTGGACGATGTTCCGGCGGCCATTCGCCAGCAGTTGGAGAAGACGAAACCATGAGCGAGACTGGCCATTTCGACATGATGAGACTGGAACGACGTTCGGCCCTGGCGGGCCTGCTCGGACTGGGAGTCTGCGCGGCGGGGGCGCTGGTCAACCGCGATCAGTTCTTCCATTCCTACCTGCTGGCTTATCTCTTCTGGGTGGGAATTTCGCTCGGCAGTCTCGCCCTTGTGTTGCTGCATCACCTGGTGGCCGGAGGATGGGGTTTTGTCATTCAGCGTCCGCTGGAAGCCGGTGCTCGCACACTCCCGCTTATGGCGGTGCTGTTTCTGCCCGTACTCATCGGAGCGCATGACCTCTATGAGTGGACGCACGCGGATGTCGTGGCTGCCGATGAAGTTTTACGCCACAAGAGCACCTATCTCAATCTGCCTTTCTACTCGGTTCGCGCCCTCGTCTTTTTCGCTCTCTGGTTGGGTCTGGCATGGCTGGTCACCCGCTGGTCCGCGGAGCAGGATCGAACGGGACATCCCCTTTACACGCGGCGACTTCAACTTCTGGCCGGTCCGGGACTGCTCATCTACGTGCTGACGGTGACCTTTGCTGCCATTGATTGGGCCATGTCGCTCGAACCTCACTGGTTCTCCACCGTCTATGGGTTGCTTTTCATCGTCGGCCAGGTGCTCGCGACGCTGGCTTTCGTGACGGTTGTCGTCAGCCGACTGTCGCGGCGCGAACCACTGTCGGAAATGGTCACGACGACCCATTTCCATGATCTGGGGAATCTCTTGCTGGCATTCGTGATGCTCTGGGCTTACATTTCGTTCTCGCAATTTCTCATCATCTGGTCGGGCAATCTTCCGGAGGAGATCCCCTGGTATCTCCGCCGGGTGGGCGGCGGTTGGCAAGCCATTGGACTGGTTCTCATCGTCTTCCACTTTGCCATTCCTTTTGTGTTGCTGCTCATGCGCGAGGTCAAGCGTCAGAGCGACCGACTGGTCTGGGTGGCCGGCGGAATTTTTCTGCTCCGACTGGTTGATCTCTACTGGCTCGTGGTCCCGGCTTACGCGGAACATGGACCGCGCGTCCACTGGCTGGATATCGCGGCCGTGGTGGGGATGGGTGGAATCTGGGTTGGCCTGTTCCTCCGCTATTTGCGGCAGCGGCCGCTCGTGCCGATCCACGATCCTCGATTGAAGGAGGCAGTGAGCCATGGCTGATCTCACCCGTCAGTCCTCGACCTCCGACAATGAACGAGGCTATGAGACTCGGGACCTGAACGTCAGCGCCGTCGGGAAGTTTCTGATCGGCCTTTTCGCTCTCATCTGCCTGACGCTGGTGGCGATGAACGAGCTTTTTCAATACTTCGAGCAGCGGGCCATCCGGCGGGATGTGCCGCTACCGCCGATGCTGGAGACTCGTGAGATCCCGCCAGAGCCGCGCCTTCAGGTTGCCCCGACAGCCGATCTGCAGAAACTGCGGGCCACCGAGGAGGAACTCCTCACGACCTACGGCTGGGTGGACCGTGAGCGCGGGATCGTGCGCATTCCCATTGAGCGTGCGATGGACCTTATGCTGGAACGCGGACTGAGCCTTCCGTCGAGGTCACCTTCGCCGCAATCGCCCGCTCCCACTCCCGATCAGCGCGAGAGCCCGACAAAGTAACAAGGGGATCGGCCATGAGCTACAGCGCGCCACCAGGGATGAAAATGCGCTGGCCAGCGGATGGAAAGGGCCAACGGATGAACGATCCGTTGGAACCTTTCATCCGGTGGGAGATCGTTTTCAACGGAGCTGCAGTATGAGTCATCGAGAGGAACCTCACGAGCACCGCACGAGGGCGCTCATCCGCCGTCGGTGGGGAGCTACTCTCCTCATCGGTCTCGTCGGTCTCGCTCCGCTATCGGCGATGGCCCAGCAGCTCGCTCCCGATCCGTTACGCGATGTGGGAATTGATCAGAAACTCAACGCTCAGGTTCCCGGTGAGCTTCTCTTTCGCGATGAGGGGGGGCGCGAGGTTCGGCTGGCCGAATATTTTGGGGAGAAGCCGATCATTCTGGCGCTTGTCTACTACGAGTGTCCGATGCTCTGCACGCTCGTGCTCAATGGGCTTGTGCGGGCTCTGCGAGCCATGCCTCTGACGGCGGGGCGCGACTTCACTGTACTGACGGTGAGTATAAATCCGGCCGAGACGCCGGCGCTCGCGGCGGAAAAGAAAGCCGCCTACATCGAGCATTACGGGCGCGCCGAGGCCCGCCAGGGATGGCACTTCCTCACGGGGGAGCCTCCGGCGATTCATCGTTTGGCCGAGACCGTCGGCTTCCGCTACGTCTATGATCCGCGCACCAAACAGTATGCCCACGCTGCCGGGATCATGGTGCTGACTCCATCGGGGCGCGTCTCCCGCTATTTTTACGGACTGGAGTATTCGGCGCGAGATCTGCGCCTGGGACTCGTTGACGCATCCGAAGGAAAAATCGGATCGCCGGTGGAAAAGGTCCTTTTGCTCTGCTACCGCTATGACCCCGCGACGGGGAAATACAGCCTGGCCATCCTTCGCATCGTTCAACTGGCCGGTGCGGGCACTCTTCTCGGACTGGGCCTTTTTCTCGTCATCATGTTCCGTCGCGATCGCCGGAGGGAGAACTGAAAAATCATGTGGGAAGGATTTCCTCTCTTTCCAGAAAGCGCATCAACCATCGCCGGGACCGTTGACCGGCTCTACTTCTTCCTCATCGGGGTGGCGATCTTCTTCTCCCTGCTCATCGGCTCCCTCGTATTTATCTTTGCCATCAAGTACCGTCGTCGGACCGAGAATGAAACTCCTCGCCCCATTGTCGGATCGCTCAAACTCGAACTGGTGTGGACGATCATTCCTTTCATTCTGGCCATGATCATGTATGCTCAAGGGGTGAGCGTCTACTTCGAGACGTCGCGGCCTCCGTCGGGGGCCATGGAGATTTACGTCGTGGGGAAGCAGTGGATGTGGAAGCTTCAGCACCCGAATGGCCGACGCGAGATCAATGAGCTGCATGTTCCCGTCGGGATGCCCATCAAGTTGACGATGACATCGGAAGACGTCATCCACAGCTTCTATGTGCCGGCGTTTCGCATAAAGATGGACGTTCTGCCGGGGCGGTATACGACGACATGGTTTCAGGCGACCAAGACTGGTCGGTTTCATCTCTTCTGCGCCGAGTACTGCGGGACAAAGCATTCCGGCATGATCGGCTGGGTGATCGTTATGGAGCCCTCAGATTTCGAGGAGTGGTTGCGGACGACGCCCCCACCAGCAGCGCCGCGCGGTCTGGCCGGTGAGCGTCCGCCGTTACCCGTGAGGCCCGGAGAATCACTGGCCGCCGTCGGCGAGCGTCTCTTCCAGCAGCTGGGGTGTAATTCCTGTCACCTGCCGGAGCCGGGAGGACAGGGGCCTCCCCTGACCGGCATTTTCGGCAGGCGCATCACGCTCGAGGGCGGCGAGACAGTTGTCGCTGATGAAACCTATCTCCGCGAATCCATCATCAACCCGATGGCGAAAATCGTCTCCGGGTATCCGCCGATCATGCCTCCGTTTCAGGGGAAACTGACGGAGGAAGAACTCGTCGAATTGATCGAGTACATCAAATCCCTCGGACGGGGAGAAAGGACGACGTCACAGCCATGAGTTCACCGGTGAAATTGCCCGGACAGCATTATCTCAATGCGGCCTACGGCATCAAGTCGTGGCTGCTCACGACAGATCATAAGCGAATTGCCTGGTTGTACCTGGCTTCGATCACGCTCTTCTTTTTCGTGGGCGGATTTTTCGCCGTACTCATTCGACTGGAGCTGATGACGCCCCAGGGGGACCTGGTGGAGGCCGAAACCTATAACAAGCTCTTCACCATGCACGGGCTGTTCATGATCTTCTTCTTCCTCATCCCTTCGATTCCGGCCGTGCTGGGGAATTTCCTCGTGCCGATGATGATCGGCGCGCCTGATCTGGCCTTCCCGCGCCTGAACCTGGCGAGCTGGTACATCTACATCGCGGGGGCGACGCTTGCCCTGGTGGCCGCCGTGACCGGGGGAGTGGACACCGGATGGACCTTCTACACCCCGTATAGCAGCATCTACTCGAATACCAATGTCGTCCTCGCCGCCCTGGGGATCTTCATCACCGGGTTCTCCTCGATCCTCACGGGCATCAACTTCATCGTCACGATTCACAAGATGCGAGCACCGGGGCTCACCTGGTTCCGGCTGCCGCTGTTCATTTGGGCCCATTACGCCACGAGCATCATCATGGTGCTCGGCACGCCGGTTCTGGCGGTGACCATTGTGCTGGTCGCTATCGAGCGCATCTTCCGCATCGGCTTTTTCGATCCCGCGCTCGGCGGAGACCCCGTTCTCTTCCAGCACCTTTTCTGGTTCTACTCGCACCCGGCCGTTTACATCATGATTCTTCCCGGCATGGGCGTGATCAGCGAGCTGGTCACTTGCTTCTCGCGCAAACGGATCTTCGGCTACAGTTTCGTCGCCTTCTCCAGTCTCGCCATTGCGGTCGTGGGGTTCCTCGTCTGGGGTCACCACATGTTCGTCAGCAGCCAATCGGTCTACGCGAGCATGATCTTCTCGATTTTGAGCTTCGTCGTTGCGGTTCCCTCTGCCATCAAGGTCTTCAACTGGACGGCGACGCTCTACAAAGGCTCGATATCCCTTCAGACGCCCATGCTCTACGCGCTCGGATTCATCGGATTGTTCACCATCGGCGGGATGACCGGACTGGCGCTGGCGGCACTCGGACTGGACGTCCACGTTCATGACACCTATTTTGTTGTCGCCCATTTTCATTACATCATGGTCGGCGGTATGGTCATGGCTTATCTCGGAGGGCTCCATTTCTGGTGGCCGAAGATGACCGGGCGCATGTATCCCGAATGGTGGGGACGCCTTTCGGCTTTAATCATCTTCGTCGGGTTCAATCTCGCCTTTTTCCCCCAGTTTCTCCTGGGCTACCTGGGGATGCCGCGACGTTACCACGCCTACCCGGAGGAATTTCAGGTGCTCAACGTCATGTCTTCGGCGGGCGCCTCAATCCTCGGCATCGGATACCTCATTCCGATGATCTACTTCATCTGGTCCATGCGGTACGGAGCGCAGGCCGGGCCCAATCCGTGGCAGGCTAAGGGGCTGGAATGGCAGACGCCCTCACCGCCCCCGACGGAGAATTTCCCCATCACCCCCGTTGTGACCGAAGACGCCTACGCTTATTCACAGGAGGAAGCAGCCGTTGTCTGACGTTCAAACGACGTTGGCTCATCAATTCGAGGACCCTGATCAGCAGCATGAAGCTGCGAGTCTCGGGATGTGGGCGTTCCTCATCACCGAGATCATGTTCTTCGGCGGACTGTTCGCAGCCTATACGGTTTATCGCATTCAGTATCCGGCGGCGTTTGTCACGGCCAGTCACCTGCTCGATTACAAGCTGGGAGCCGTGAACACGGCCGTGCTCATCTGCAGCAGTTTGACGATGGCCCTGGCCGTGCGAGCCGCGCAACTGGGGCAGCGGCGCAATCTCATCGTCTTCCTCATTCTGACGATGACGCTGGGGACTACATTCCTCGGGATCAAAGCCGCCGAATACACCCACAAATTTCACGAACGCCTCATTCCCGGACCGAATTTCACTCCTAATGTTTCGCCTAATCGAGAAGCGCAGCTTTTCTTCCTGCTCTATTACTCCATGACGGGCCTTCACGCCCTGCACATGGTTATCGGCATTGGTGTTCTCACGTGGCTCCTGGTGAGGGCCGTGCGCGGCCATTTCTCACACGAGTATTATTCGCCGGTGGAGATGAGCGGGCTCTACTGGCACTTCGTTGACATCGTCTGGATTTATCTCTTCCCGCTGCTTTATCTGGTGAGGTGATGACGATGGCGCATCAGGTTGTCCCGCCGAAAGTCTATCTCATGATCTTCGCCACCTTGCTCTTGTTGACGCTGGTGACGCTGGACGTTGCGTTTTTCAATTTGGGGATTCTCAACACGCCGATTGCCCTGACGATCGCCTCCGTCAAGGCGACGCTCGTCATCCTCTACTTCATGCACGTGCGCTATGCGCCGCGGCTCACTTGGGTGTTTGCCGGAGCCGGGTTTATCTGGCTCGTCATCCTGCTCGCCTTCACCCTGAGCGACTACTACAGCCGCCACTGGCTTCCCCTTCCCACCGGCTGGACTTCGAGCAGATGAAATGAGCAGCTCAATTTTTCCTCCCCATTTCCTCGTGAGGAGCATCGGGAATTTGGCGTGAGCGAGTTCCCCGGATGACTCCCCTGCACCATATCGTTCATCGGGGGGATCATGTCATTAGCGGCAGGTGTTTGGGGACATCTCGCAGAGAGCAGGTAATTTTCAGATGCCCATCACTCGAGAGCGCCTCCAGCTTGCGGGCTCACAAACGCCGGACGCGGGCGCTTCCCCAGGGCCGATCTGGAGAGGCAAATACGGCGGATGTAGCTCTCATCACCGGTAAAGGATCAGCGTTTGCCCGGGCCGAATGAGATTCGACGAGAGGCCGTTCCATCGGCGAAGATCGTTCACCGAAACCCCGTAGCGATTGGCGATCTCCACCAGCGTATCGCCCGAGCGCACACGGTGAGTTGCGCGATGAGATGCCGTCCCCTTTCCCGCCCGTGCCGTCGGCCGAGCGTTTTTCGTTCGGACCGCCGTCGTTCCCCGGGAGGTCGCATGAGGGGGCGGAAGGTTCAGAACGATCCTCTGCCCGGCCCGAAGCTTGCTGTTGACGCTCATGCGATTCAACCGGGCAAGCTCCGTGGCAGAGAGCCCATAGCGAGCGGCAATCTTTGTGATGGTATCTCCCGGTCGGGCCTTGATTGTCGCTCGTCCATAAGATCGCCGAGCCAGCATCACCCGGGTGGATGCCGAAAGAGGCGTCCGAGGGATCCGCGACGGAACGATGAGCTTCATGCCCGGGACCAGTCCGTCTTCGGAATCCAGATCGTTCAGACGAGCAATTTCATCGGCGCTCACTCGATGACGATCGGCCACATCATCGAGTGTCTCACCCGCCGCCAGTTGGTGAATGCGCCAGTAGCTGCGACGATCGCCCGGAATTTTCGCCAGGAGCGATTGAACGTCTTCGGCAACTCCCACGGGGACACGAACCGGATGCTCAGTTCCGGCGGGGATGAGCGCTCGCTTCAACTCCGGGTTCAATTCCTGAATCGTGCTGAAAGGGACGCCACCCGCTTCGGCAATCAATCGTAGATCAACCGGCCCCTCGACGATCACGTGCTCAAATTCCAGACGCGGTTCAGGAATGACATCCCCAAAGCCGTATTTCTCCCGGTTCTTGGCCACCACAATAATGGCCAGGATGATGGGAACATAATTTCGCGTTTCCATTGGCAACAGGCGATTGCGATGGAGATACCAGAAATCCGCATAGCCCGAGGCGGCAATCGCCCGATCAACAGCTCCCTCGCCACAGTTGTACGCAGCCACGGCCAGCTGCCAATCGAGATACCGCTCATAAAGCCATTTGAGATAACGGGCGGCGGCTCGCGTTGGTTGTTCGATGCCCGACCGTTCATCGAGCCAGGACGTCTGACGCAGCCCATACTTTGCCCCCGTGAAGGAGACAAACTGCCATATCCCTTGTGCTCCCTTGCGTGAGCGCGCGTTCGGTCGCCAGTTACTTTCAGCCTGAGCCAGCCAGACGAGATCCAGAGGCACACCCTCCTCGGCGAAGATCTTCTGAGCCAGCTCCAGATAACGCCCCGACCGACGCAGCCCCGCCTCCATAGCAGCCCGACCCCGGGGATTTCGGGTGAAGTAGTGAATGAACTGACGAACCTCCGGCGTGAGCGTCACCGGAAAATCGAGATGGGGATCAACAATCTCATCTTGATCCGGCGTGAGGTCCGTCGGATCGAGATTCACGTTGGCCCATTGCTCCAGCGGGGATGGCTCATACTTCTGTTCGGTCACTCCCTGACCGCGGGCCAGCGCATCTAGCTGGTAGGCAGCGATGCGCTCAATTAACCTGCGGTAATACGTCCAGAGCGTTGGGTTCGTCCTCAGATCGAACCCCGCTCCGAGTAAAACATCGAGAGCGCGATCGAAGTCCTGCCGCGCTCGTGCGAAATCCCCTTGACGATAGGCTCCTTCACCGCGCTGGAAGTAGTGTTCGGCGCGAGTGATCAATTCCGTTGTCGTCCGATCCTGAATAATGCCCTGGAGGACCGGCGTTGGCGTAATCGCTGACAGAGTCTGTGCCGAGATGAGTGCGGGTATCGCCACCTCAATGATAATGGCCGCAGTTATGATCCGTCGTATCACAATTCATCCCCCCAACACTAAAAAATTCACCCCGTTTTTGCTGCTTAGTTCCAGAAAAAAAGAAAACCGCTCTTTGTTTTTGTCGCTCGTGGCGGCTACTAAATAGCACAAGGGGAGCTGCCCTGTCAATAAGAAAATCTCGCCCCCTCGGACCGGATGCGATGAAACCATTCGATGGGGACTGTCTAGGCGGCGGAAATTGTCGCGGAATTTCTTTGGCGAATTCTCAAGCCGCTCGACCGTGAGGTGAAGACGGGAACCTTTTTGCCTGAAATAATCCGGGGAGCGATCTCGCTGACGCGAGATGCTCCCCAATTTTTCCGTCTATCAGTCCCGTTCCGGAGCAGGAGAGGTAAAGGCCACGACCAGCACCCTCATGAACAGCCGCTTGTTCCGCCGCAGTTGAAGCACCGGTAGCACGATCCATTCCTCACCATGATCGCACCACAGTCGGGACAGGCGGGGGCGTCGGCCTGGCTCACGTAGGTCAGTTTGGAGGATGGTACGGCTTCTGATATCTCGGCTGGTTCCCCCATCCGATCGGCTTCCGCAGCCAGCTTGGCCCGAACCGCAGGAGTGAGCACGCCGAGTTGAGCTTGAGCTTCCGCATCGAGGAACTGCGACGCCAGCCAGCGGAAGATGTAATCCACGAGTGACTTTGCTACCCGAATTTCGGGATTGGTTGTCACCCCCGATGGCTCAAACCGCATGTGACTGAACTTTCTGACGAGCGCTTCCAACGGCACGCCATACTGCAGAGCGATAGAGACGGCTGTGGCAAAGGCATCCATCAGGCCGGAGATCGTGCTGCCCTCTTTGGCCACCGTGACGAAGATCTCGCCCGGACGACCATCCTCATACATGCCGACGGTGATGTAGCCGTCGTGCACCGATCCATCCTGGCTGCGAATGGTGAAATGATGAGTAA
>DATLZR010000184.1 GCA_035573895.1 Blastocatellia bacterium
CCGCCCCGATTGATTCCTCCCGGATGATCTTGAAAAGACCGATGTCGCCGGTGCGATCAACATGCGTCCCCCCGCACAGTTCCCGGGAGAAGCCGGGAATATCAACGACGCGCACGCGACTTCCGTACTTTTCGCCGAAGAAAGCGATGGCTCCGGACGCGAGCGCCTGATCCAGTTCCATCTCCACTTTCGAGACTTCCCGATTGCGAAGGATTTGTTCGTTGACCAGGTCCTCGACGGCTTTGATCTCTTCCGGCGTCAGGGGAGCGAAGTGAGTGAAATCGAAGCGCAGGCGGTCGGGGGCGACGAGACTTCCCGCTTGCTTGACGTGAGGGCCGAGGACTTCGCGCAACGCGGCATGCAGGAGATGCGTCGCCGTGTGATGCGGGCGAATCCGCTCGCGTCGTTCCGCATCAATGCGGGCCCACACGCGATCTCCCACGCGCAACCGACCGCTTTCCACCTGAGCGACGTGAACGTATTTGGCGACCAAAGCCGTTGAATTCTCGACGAACGTCTTGGAGACGGTATCGGTCACCCGCGCTCGCGCGCTCTCGCTTTCGATGACGCCGGTGTCGCCGATCTGTCCTCCGGATTCGGCATAGAAGGGAGTTTGATCGAGAATGATGTCCACCGTCTGACCGGCATGGGCCTGTTCGACGGCTTGACCGTCGTGGAAAATATGTGTGATCTGCGCCGCGCACTCGGTGAGTTCGTATCCTCGAAATTCGGTCGGCAGTTCGCGGGTCCTCACGATGGCTTCGGTTGCGGCCAGCTTCTCCTGAAGCGCCGCCTTCCAACTGGCCTGCGCCCGCTGACGCTGCTCTTCCAGCTCGCGCTGAAAGCCCTCCCAATCAACGATGTATCCTCGCTGTCCGGCGATATACTCGATTAAATCCTCGCGCAACCCGTAGGTATCATAGAGCACAAAGGCGTCCGCTCCGGCGATGACCGTCCCGGTCGTGCGCTGGAGAATCTCATCGAATTTGCGCAATCCCGCCGAGAGCGTCGAAGCAAACAAATGCTCCTCCCGCGTGACGACTCGCTCGATGGTCGGTCGGGCATCAACCAGTTCGGGATAGGCCGACGCCATAACCTCGATGACGGCATCGGTGACTCTATGGAAGAAGGGCGAGGGGATGCCGAGTTTTCGCCCGTGCCAGAGGGCGCGTCGCATGATTTTGCGCAAGACATAGGCCCGCTGCTCGTTGCCGGGAAAGACGCCATCAGCCACCAGAAAAGCCGTGGCCCGGGCATGATCGGCGATGACCCGCATGGACATTCCCTCATCGCTCGTGCTGACGTAGTCGCGTCCGGCGAGCCCGGCGACCACATCAATGATCGGGCGAAGGAGGTCGGTATCGAAATTCGAGACCACGCCCTGAAGCACGGCGGCCATGCGCTCCAGTCCCATGCCCGTGTCCACCGAGGGCTTCGGCAGAGGGGTGAGCGTGCCGCTCTCATCCCGGTTGAACTGCATGAAGACGAGATTCCAGATCTCGATGATGTAATCCCCTTCGCCGTTGACGTACTCAGCCCGGTTGAAGGACTCGTCCGGTCCGATGAAGAAGTGAATCTCGCTGCACGGGCCGCAGGGACCCGTATCGCCCATCGCCCAGAAGTTTTCCTCCTTGCCAAAGCGCAGGATGCGATCGGACGGAGCCCCCACTTTCTTCCAGAGGGCGAACGCTTCATCATCGTCCTGATAAACGGTGAACCACAGCCGATCCAGCGGCAAGCCCCACTCGCGCACCAGCAAATCCCAGGCGAACCAGATCGCCTCTTCCTTGAAATAGTCGCCAAAGCTGAAGTTGCCGAGCATTTCAAAGAATGTGTGGTGGCGAGCCGTCTTCCCCACCTGTTCGAGGTCGTTATGCTTGCCCCCGGCGCGAACGCACTTCTGGGCTGTTGTGGCCCGCTTATAGTCTCGCTGCTCCAGCCCGAGGAAGACGTTCTTGAACTGGTTCATGCCGGCATTGGCAAAAAGCAGTGTGGGATCGCCCGGCAGCACCAGCGGCGAACTCTTCACGATGCGATGGCCCTGCCGTTCAAAATACCGCAGGAAGGCCTCACGAATCTCATGTCCACTTGCTTTCCACATAGTCATGAAGACCATCAAAGATACCGGATGACGCGAGGCCCTGACAAGATGCCGAAAGGCCGCACGATGACCCGGCAGGCCGTTGCCCCGAAACGGGAAGCGTCACGGGGCGAGCATTCCGCCACAAAAGCGATAATGTCGGTCGGATGTCCCCGTCTCTGCAATGATGCGCCGTCGGGATGGCCCCGCCCACATTTTTGGAGAAGCGGGAGCCGTTATCGTGCAAGGGGGCGAAGTTCCTCCCCTGTCCCACATTTGAAAAAGCGGGAGGCTGCCGCCCGGAATCTCCGACACTTCTCCCCGCGACGGACCCGTCCTATGAGTCCGATCTCTCCGGGGTGATTCCGCCGGTTCTCAAAGGCTCGCGGCTGAAAACAGACCGGGGCGACTCTCGACAGCTTCTCGCGTTTTAGAGGCGGGCGGTTTACGTCGGCGGGTTTACTCTTGGTCTTCTCTCATTTGCTCCAGGCGTTCGCGGAATTCCAGAGCCTTGCGGGTGATGGCGCGCGGGCGCGGGCCATCAGCCGGTTCAACAAAGCCGTCGCGTTCCATCATGTCAATGATTGACGCGGCGCGTCCGTAGCCGATGCGCAGTCGTCGTTGCAGAACCGATGTCGAAGCCCGCCCCATCTGAATGACGATCCTCAAGGCGTCTTCATACAGCTCATCGTATTTTTGTCCGCCACCGCTTTGAGCCGCTTCGTATTCCTTCTCCGACATGAGGACGGTCTCATCGTATTCGGGCTGGGCCTGGGATTTGAGGAACTCGACGATGCGCTTGATCTCTTTCTCCTCAATGAACCCGCCGTGAACGCGCACGAGTCGGGCTGATCCCGGCGGGAGGAAGAGCATATCGCCTTTGCCCAGCAGGGCCTCGGCTCCATTGACATCAATGATCGTCCGCGAATCAACCTTGGACGAGACGCGAAACGCGATCCGGCAGGGGAAATTGGCCTTGATCAGCCCGGTGATGACGTCAACCGACGGTCGTTGCGTCGTCAGGACGAGATGAATCCCCACGGCGCGGGCCATCTGCGCCAGCCGGGTGATGGCCGTCTCCACCTCGGATGAAGCGACCATCATGAGATCGGCCAGCTCGTCAATCACGATGACGATGTAGGGAAGAGGCCGGACGGGTTCTCCACTTTCCAGCGTCAGACTTCGGTCCGCTCCTTCGCGCACTTCGCGGTTGAATTGCTCGATGTTCCTCACGCCGAAGCTGGCCAGCAACTTGTAGCGGTTCTCCATCTCGGCCACCGCCCACTTGAGCGCATAGGAGGCGCGTTTGGGATCAGTCACAATCGGAGCCAGCAGATAGGGGATGTCCTCATAAAGGCCCAGCTCCAGTCGCTTCGGATCAATGAGGATGAATTTGACCTCCGAGGGCGTCGCTTTGTAGAGGATCGAGGTGATGATGCAGTTGACGGTCATGGACTTGCCCGAGCCGGTCGCTCCGGCGATGAGCAGGTGAGGCATCTTCGCCAGATCGGTGATGTAGACGTTGCCATCAATCGTCTTGCCCAGTGCGATCGTCAGCCGCGAGCGCGATTCCTGGAACTTCCGCGATTCGATCAGCTCACGAAGATAGATCAGTTCGCGATGTTTATTGGGAACTTCGATGCCGACCGTTGACTTGCCGGGGATGCGATCAATGCGAATGGATTCGGCTTCCAGAGCCAGGCAGAGATCATCCACCAGGCTGGTGATGCGGCTGTACTTGATCCCCGGATCGGGTTTGAACTCAAAGGTCGTCACGACCGGTCCGGGACTGATCTGATGCACATGACCGGTGACGGCGAATTCCTTGCATTTCTCCGCCAGGATGATGGCGCGCTGCATGAGTTCTTCCCGCGCCTGTTCACGGGGTGGCGGAGGTTCGGTCAGCATGTCGGGCGAAGGAAGAATGAAATTCTCACTCGCGCGGTGCGCGGGCCGTCGCTCGACTTTGGCTTTCTCCACCGGTTTGACCGTTTTGACCGACGCCGTCGAGAGCATCTCCGCCACCTCGTCTTCCGCCGGTGAAGAGCGGAGGGTGGCAGTCGGTCGAGAGGACAGCGGTTTGCCCACGGTGAGGGGTCCGGCGCTGCTTTCGATCACGTCCTCGATGTCCACCGGCAGAGGAGCCACCCGTGACCGACCGACGGCGTCCTCCAGTTCGAGATCGGGCGCTCCGGATCGCGTCGGCGCACGGCGGCTCTTGTCAGTCGTCGCCAGAGTTTCCGCTGCGCGCGAGTCAACCGCGGATGCGCCCACAAGCGCCGGAGCCTTGCTCGTCTCCTCCGGCTCGGAAGTCGCCGTGGATTGGGCCGTCCGCATCGGTCGGGTCTCCTCCCCTCCGGCGATCTTTGGCTCGGGAACCTTCGGCGGCTTCTTTCCCGTCAACAGGTTGAGCAACGGTTCCTCCTCGGCCGATTCCTCGGAGACCGACAGGACCTCACGTCGGAGCCGCCCGCGCTCCCGAAGGTGAGCGATCCGTTGCGCCAGTCCCTCGGTCGCCCCGACGAACGAGATATTTCCGACCACCATCAGGGCCAGAAGGAAAATGGTGCCGAGCGTCAAAGCCGTCCCCACGACATTGAGGGCCGACGTGAGGGATTCCGTCACAATGAGGCCGAAGAAACCGCCGGGGCGCACCGATCTCCACCAAAGTCGCTCGTTGACGGACAGCAGCGTCAGCAAGCCGCTCGTCGCCGTCATCAATCCCAGCCAGCCGATGACCTTAAGCAGCGACGCTCGCAGACTCCGCGAGCGCAAAGCCGACCAGCCGACAACGAGCAAAATGACCGGGAGAGCGAACGCCACGAGCCCCAGCGTCTGAAGCAAAAGATCGGCAAGATGTGCTCCGATGATGCCGATCCAGTTACTGGCGCTGGTTTTGCTCGTCGCCGTGTTCCAGGAGGGATCGCCGGGATCGTAAGAGACCAGACTCAGCGCCAGAACGAGACTGAAGAAGAGGCAGAGAATCCCCAGCACCTCATCCAGGCGCGAGCGCGAGGAGTGCGCGACTGTCGAAGTCCCAACCGACATGACGGCTCGACCGGATCTCGGCTAACCGGAATTCGTCGGAGCAAGCTCGGGAACTGCCTCCGCCTGTGATGCTCGTTGCAGCAGCAGATACTGGCGGATGAAATCGTCAATTTCGCCATCGAGCACCCGCTCGACATCGCTCGTCTCGTAGCGGGTGCGCAGGTCCTTCACCAGTTTATAGGGGTGCAACACATAGCTGCGAATTTGCGAACCAAAACTGATCTCCCGTTTGTTTTGCTCCAGTTGTTGTCGCTCCTGCTGTCGTTTCTGCCGCTCCAGTTCGTAGAGACGGGCGCGGAGAATCTTCATGGCCATCTCTCGATTCTGGTGCTGCGACCGCTGGTTCTGGCAGGAGACGACAATACCCGTCGGCAGATGCGTGATGCGGACGGCCGATTCGGTCTTGTTGACATGCTGTCCCCCGGCGCCGGAGGAACGAAAGGTCTCGATGCGCAAATCCTTCTCGTCTATCTCCACGACGACGTCATCCTCGATCTCGGGATAGACGAAGACCGAGGCGAAACTCGTCTCGCGGCTGTGGCCGATATTGAAGGGAGACAAGCGCACGAGGCGATGAACGCCCGATTCGGCGCTCAAGTAGCCGTAAGCGTAATCTCCCTCGACGCGGAAGGTGGCGGATTTGATGCCTGCTTCCTGTCCCGGCTGGAGATCGAGAAGTTCGGTTCGGTAGCCGTGTTTCTCCGCCCAGCGGAGGTAGAGCCGGAGCAGCATCTCCGCCCAATCCTGAGCATCCGTTCCACCGGCACCGGCTGTGATGGTGACGATGGCATTGCCGGCATCGTGGGGGCCCGACAGCAGCGTCTTCAGTTCCAGCTCCTCCACCTCGCGCGTCAAGCGGGCGAGCGATTCCTGGAGTTCCCGGAGGAAGGCCTCGTCCTCCTCGGCCAGTTCCAGGAGCACCTCCACGTCGCCGAGCTGACGCTCGAAACGCTCGATCGTCTCGATCTCTGATTCGAGGCGGCGGCGGGTTCGCAGCACCTGTTGCGCCCGCGCCGGGTCCGCCCAGAAATCCGGTTGAGCGATCACCGCTTCCAGGCGGGTCAGATGCTCTCGCTTCGCCGCGATGTCAAAGAAACCTCCTCAGCTCGTTCAGCCGAGCGGTGAGAGCCTCGTATTGCGTGCGAAATTCTTCGATCATTGGTTCACAAGCGCCTTTGTGTTTGAATCCGCCTATAGAGTAGCGTAAAATTGCCCGTTCTGCAACGACTTTTATCATCGAGGCGGGGAGCACGCCGAATGCATCAGCGCACCGTCACGCGTCCCTGGGAGCATCGCTCCTCACGGGCTCGCCTCGACCCGAGGAGAAAAACCACCCGCTTCCATCCCGATGGTGCTCCCGCGCGCCTCAGGAAGGATGATCCATGCGTCGAGCCATTTATCCGGGAACATTTGACCCTCTCACCAACGGCCATCTCGACCTCATTCATCGAGCCCTGAAGCTCTTCGATGAGGTCATCGTGGCCATCCTCAGAAATCCGGCGAAAACGCCACTGTTCACCGTTGACGAGCGAGTGGAGATCATCCGCCAGGTCCTCAATCCGCTGCCGATTCGCGTGGAAACCTTCGAGGGCCTGCTCGTTCACTACGCCCGACAGGTCGGAGCGACGGCCATCATCCGGGGAATTCGCGCCATCTCCGATTACGAGTACGAGTTCCAGATGGCGCTGATGAATCGTCGTCTTGATCCAACGATTGAAACGATCTTCATGATGCCCGCCGAACCCTATACCTTCGTCAGCTCGCGGCTGGTCAAAGAAGTCTGTGCTCTGGGCGGAGACATCAAGGGACTCGTTCCCCCACTGGTCGAGGAGCGCATGCGGCGCAAATTTTCCTCGTTGAGGGCCGAATTGGTGTAGCGGTCCTTTCCCGCTGTGGTGTTTCTCGGCGGTGGGGTTCACCTTTCGGAAAGAAGGAGAGCCGACACGATGAATGAGGGAATGACATCCGTTTCCACGACACGACGCGATCGAACACGATCGGGATTTCCCGCCGCGCAACGGGTTGCTCTCATGGAGGCCTCGTCAACGATGGCCGTCATGCAGGCAGCGGAGCGGCTTCGGGCTGCCGGTCAGGAGGTCATTGACCTCGGGGCCGGCGAGCCGGATTTCCCCACGCCAGAGAATATCAAGGAAGCGGCCCGCCGCGCGCTGGAGGAGAACTTCACCAAATACACTCCGGCGGCGGGGACGACCGAACTGCGACAAGCCATCGCCGAATTCTTCAACCGCACCTACGGTGCGGATTACACGCCCGCCAACGTCATCGTCACAGCCGGAGGCAAACAGATTCTCTTCAATGCCATCGTCACGCTCATCGAACCGGGTGACGACGTGCTCATTCCATCGCCTTACTGGGTGACGTTTCCTCAGACGGTGCTCTTTGCCGGCGGACGCCCCGTCTTCATCCCCACCGAGACGAACGACTTTCGCCTGACGGCCGAAATGGTCGAGCAAGCCATCACCCCGGCGACGAAATTACTCATCCTCAATTCGCCCAATAATCCCACCGGGCGCGTGATTCCGTTGCCGGAATTTCGTCGGATCGTCGAGACGGCGGTCGCCCGCGGGCTTTTTGTCATCTCCGACGAATGCTATCGGGAATTCGTCTATCCGCCGGTGACGCCTTCGTCGGCGGCGCTTCTGCCCGAGGAGGTGCGTCGGCGCGTCCTCATTGCGGGATCGTTCTCGAAAACATACGCCATGACCGGCTGGCGCATCGGCTATGGCCTCGCTTCGGAGGCGTGGGTGCGCGAGATGATCAAAGTTCAGAGCCATTCGACCTCGAATCCTTCGTCGCTGGCGCAAAAGGCAGCTCTGGAGGCGCTCACAGGCCCGCAGGATTCGGTAGCGCGAATGCTGGAGGAGTATCATCGTCGGCGCGATTTCCTCATCCCGGCACTCAATGAGATCCCGGGCATCTCCTGCAGTCTGCCGGAGGGAGCGTTCTACGCCTTCCCTGACGTCAGCCGGTTGATGGCCCGACGGGGACTGACGTCTTCCGATGAACTGGTCCGCCGGTTACTCGACGACTGCCATATTGCCCTCACTGCCGGATCGGCCTTTGGCATGGAGGGATATGTGAGAATCTCCTACGCCGCCTCGCTCGCGCAGCTCGAACGAGCGGTCGAGCGGCTCCGGGCATTTGCCGAGAAGTAGCGCACGCTTCCGAGCCTGCGAAAAAGCACAGGCGGGACGGCCTCGAGCCACTTTTCGGGGGGGGGGCGTCATGACCCCCGCATATCGCCCGGAAACGATGAAAAGTACCAGCGGATGGCGCTCCGCGAGAAGCTTTCATCCCTTTCATCCGCGGACGGAGATTTTCGCGTCATTCCGTGTGTTTCGCGGGCTATTTTCCACGGAGGCCGTATGGGTGCAATTCTCCGGTCAGAAAATGCCGCTCCGGATCACGGCCCAGGACGATGGGTGCGATCGGTTGCGATCCTGATCTTCCTCAACACCCTGGCTGCCGCGCCGGGATGGACAGTCGCCGCGTGGCAAATCCCGGTGCAACGGCCGAGGCCATCCCGGCCAGCGTCGGCCGCTTCTGCGAAAAACGCTCTCGAGGCCATCCGGCGCGTGCTCGATGAACAAGTCGCCGCCTGGAATCGGGGCGACCTCGACGGTTTCATGCGCGGCTACTGGAAATCCGATCATCTGACGTTTTTCTCCGATGGGACCGTGTTTCGCGGATGGCAGGCGACGCGAGAGCGATATCGCCGTACCTATCAGAGCGAGGGAAAGGAGATGGGTCAGCTCGAATTCTCCGACCTTCAGATCGAGCAGCTTGGGCCCCGGGCTGCCTCCGTCACCGGGCGCTTCCGGCTGCGAAGATCAACGGGAGAATCGCGCGGCCTTTTCACCCTGATCTTTCGTCAGACAGAAGAGGGCTGGAAGATCGTCCACGACCACACGAGCACCGCCCCCTGAGGCCCCGACACCCTTTTGCGCCTCGCTCATCCCGTGCCGGAAGATTCTCGCGGGAAGAGTTCCGACCGAGACGCTTGAACCGCGCGCGAGAATTCCTCACGGTTTCTGCGATGGAGTTCCTCGACATCATCCGGCTGACCGTGGAGCACCGTTTGTGCGTGAAGACATCCGGATGAGGCGCCCGGAAGCGGAGCGGCGCTTGGCCACGGTTATGGTTGCCTCAATGAGAGGAGAGCGTGTCTCCTGACCGCAGGATATTCGCTGCCCCGTGCCCGTGTGGAGCGTACAGTCTCCTGGTCTTGTTTGGCTAACGCCAATTGCAGACTGCGGCGGATTTCGGATTTACAAGTCCCAAAGCCAGTTATCCGCAATTCATCGGGGTTTTCAAAAGGCAATTGAAGCCCGGAAGAGGCGAGTGCAGTACGACCAAAACGATGGCAAGCGACGCCGACTCTCTCCGGCAATCGGGCTCAGGCCGCCGACTGGTGAGCGCTCTGATAGGCCCGGCGACACCGGTCGAGGACATCGGGCGGGAACGTGACGCGATAATTGAACTTGGCAACGAACGTGGGGACTTCCGTCACCTGTGCGCCGATTAGTTCGAGCGCCCGTGCCGCATGCTCCGGAGCGATTCCCTGACGACCGAGGGCGCCGAGCAACCGGGCAATAGGCATGTTGGGATAAATCTTCTTCCCTCGTGCGAGGTATTCGCCGATCGCCACCTCGGCTTTTGCGGCCAGCGTCGCTTCATTGGCACCGGCGGATTCCGGGGCCGATGCGAAAGTGAGTCCGAGCTGTTCCCCCGTCCTGCGCTTCTTCGGCATGGCCCCATTATATCACACAATCCAAAACAGTATCGCACACGATACGGGGCATCCCTGTTGCGGGGGCTGACATAGCCCGTCACGTCGTGAGACAGAAGCCCGTGTATCGAGGTGAAGCATCAGCGCCTCTCCCGTCGAATGAGAGGTGGCCGATTCAGATCTGGGAATATCGGTGGGCGACATTCGAGGGGGGATGGAAGGGCTGACTGCTCGCGGCCCGATTCGAGCGTTGCCGGCCCTCAAAAAAGCCGCAACGTTTCGTGGGGTAATGTCCTCCATCGGATTGGTCCGGTGAGGAAATGACCTCGCCTTTTTCACGCTTCCGATGGGGAGTGGATTTGCATGCTGTTCCGCTTTGGTTGGATTACTCGCCGGTGGGAGATTTGCCCGCGACCTGCAGGCGCACGAGAGCGCGCTGGAGTCGGGCCTGAGCCCGGAGAAACTCGATTTCGCTCGCGCTGCGGCGCATGTCCTGAAGCGCTCGTTCGCGGGCGCGTCGCGCTCGCTCGACATCAATTTCCTCGGGTCGCTCGGCAGCGTCGGCCAGCACCGTCACGCGATCGGGGCGGACCTCGACGTAGCCTCCACGCACGGCCAGCAGATGACGTTCGCCGCCTTTGCGATAACTGAGCACGCCCGGTTGAAGCAAACTGAGCAGAAACGTATGCTCGGGCAAGATGCCCAGCTCGCCCCCCAGTCCCGGGACGGCTACTTCATCCACGACCTCGCTGAGGACGAGCCGTTCGGGAGTGACGACTTCAAGTGTGATCTGTTTGGCCATCGTCTAACTGTCGCTAATAAACCCAGCGCGAGGCTGACCGGCTCATTCTTACGTCGTTCGTCCCATGCCGGACGAACGGCGGATTGCCTTCCGCATCGGGCGTCAGGCCGCCATGGCTTGAATGCGCTGAGCCTTCTCGATTGCCTCCTCGATTGTCCCGACCATATAAAAC